>JAYVRS010000732.1:0-4773 GCA_043776185.1 Bryobacteraceae bacterium
AACAGCCTTAAAATGCGTCCCACGGCTGACGCCGTGGGCTAGTATGCGAGTGTTCCACCCCATGGGAACAAGTTAAACATCACGTGGTCGCAATACTAGCAGCTTAACGGGGATCGGTAATCAGCTGACTCTCCGCTTCAAACTTACGATAGTTGCGGAACTCCAGGACGTTGAGACTGCAATCGGACTTACCTCGATGGCAAGACAAGATCTCTGACTTAACCGGAAGCAAGAACTTACGGCTGCCGATGGAGACAAAGTCGTAGTCCAAAGTCATTTCCGTCTTATCGATGGGGAACTCGCCAGGAAACTTGAGGCCCTCCATTTCCAGGCGCAGGACGCGGGCCGTCTCCTTATCGAGCCAAAGTCGACCGCGCTGGGCAGGATAGTAGGATTGTCCGGCGGCTTCGATGCGCCAGCCGGAACGCTCCTGCGGCACAGAGAAGTCATAGCGCCAAGCCTTACGGCCATTGAAGTTCGTCTCGAGGCGATTGCGAAATTCGGCGGCACCGGAGCCCAGCAGTTGGGTCGGGGTGCTGACAAACTCGCCGACGCTCCAAGCGCCCGTATCCTCGGGGCGCGTCTTGGCCGACTTACCATTGATCTTCAGATTGCGATAGCGTTCGCTGCCGCCTTCGACGATTAAATCGGCTTCCACCACGTCGGCCACTTTCCACTCCACCTTGGCGGTGTCGCTATAACGGCGGGTCGTCAGTTGGCGGACGACGTAGTTGGGAAAGTCGGCGGTAAGGTTGGCGATGGCTTCGCGGGCCTTGTCGATGATGGGGTCCGTGCGGGTGCCGGAAATCGGCGGGGCGGCGACAGCCGCTTCACGCACCTCTACCACCGGGGGCGCATTGGCCGAGGCGGCGGCGATGGTCGCCAGCACCACTTCGGCGGATTCCAATTCCTGCGCCGGCTTACGCGGACGACCGCGCGTCAGCTTGGGCCGATCCGGGTCAGTGCCCTCCGGCGCTTTCAACACCGTGTAGGCTTGGCGCGGCTCCGGGATCGCGTCCTCTTCCTGCTTCTTCTCGGCCTCCTTCTGCTTTTCAGGATTGGCGGAGGGCGGCGAGCTACCGGGCCCTGTCATGCTGGGCCGCTTCGAGGCAGTCTCCATCTCGACCTGCACGCCAAAGGCGTCCGGCGGCAGGGCTTGGCTGGCTTTGGCCCGTTCCTCTGGGGTGCCGGCCTTCACCAGTTCCACGGTGACGGCGAACAAGTAGGCTTCATCGCCTTCGCGGGCGTCGACGCGAAGGTGGTCGCCCGGCTGAAGCTTGGAGAGGTCCTGACGGCCAAAGTCAGTTTGCTTGTCGATCTGGATGAGGACGGTGCGCTTGTCATCGGTATCCAGAATCAAGCGCTTCGCGTCACGCAGGCGAAGCGTGCCCTCCACGGTGCGCGTCGGAATCGGTTGCTTGCCCTTGGGCTGGATGACGATTTGGCCAACCGCCGGCAGCATCAGAAGAATGGCAAGAAGTAGGCGCATTTCACATATGTGACGCCGCCGGAGGCGCCGGGGTTGCGCCTTTTGCCAACCGTATAATTTTGCATGATCTTCGCGCGACTTCCTCAAAGCATATGATTTACTAGATGTATGAAGCTTCTTCGGGAGCTGAGCTTTAGGATTTTCGAGACGAACTTGGGGAGATTTTTCGAGATGAAGACAATACAAAGCATTGTGGTTCTGGGGGTGCTTTCGTTGCCCCTGTTTTTGCAGGCGAACAGCAGCGGACCAGACGCGGGTAGCACGGGAGTTCCTGGAGAACGAACCTGCTCTCAGAGTGGCTGCCATTTGGGTAACGTAAATCAGGCCGGCGGAAGTGTATCCGTCACGTTTCCGGGTGGTCTGACATATACGCCGGGCACCCGGCAGTTGTTGACGGTGCGGGTGACGGACCCCGCCGCGCGCGGCTTTGGCTTTCAATTAACCATTCGCTTGGCCAGTAACCTCAAAACCCAAGCCGGATCCCTTACCGCAACCGGGGCATCCACCTTTGTGTTGTGCAGCTCGGGCGATTTTTCCCGGCAAACCGAAAAAGCGGCCACCTGTCCGGCCAATCAACCTATCGAATCAGCAGAGCATGCGGAAGTGTTACGCCCCACCAACGGCAGCGGCACCTGGACTGTGCAGTGGGATCCGCCAGCCACGGCCCAGGGCACCATCAACGTTTATGTGGCCGGCAATGGTGCCAATCTCAATGGCGTCGCCGACGCCAACGATAAGATCTACACCGCGAATTATGCGCTCGCTCCGGTAGCGGGCGGCGGCGGCGGCGCCCCGAGGCCCACCATTTCCGACGGCGGCATCATTACTGCGGGTGCCTTTGGCGCGGGCCGGACGGTCGCCCCCGGCAGCTGGATTGAAATCTATGGCACCAACTTCGCCACCGCTCCCGGCGACTGGGGCGCGGGCTTCCAGGGCAACAACGCGCCCACCACCACCAATGGCGTCAGCGTTTCCATTGGCGGCAAGGCTGCCTTCATTTGGATTGTGAATCCAGGGCAGATTAACGCACAGGTGCCGGGAGATATCGGCGTGGGACCGACGGCCGTGATCGTCAAGAACGCCGCGGGAGAGAGCAACACTTTGAGTGTCACAGTAGCCGCCAGGGCACCGGGGCTGCTGTCGCCAGGGGTCTTTAAGGTGGGGAACAATCAATATCTTGGAGCCTTGCACGCGGACGGCACATTCGTCGGACCCGTAGGATTCATCGCGGGAGTGACTTCGAGCCCGGCCAAGGTGGGCGAGACTATTTTGACCTACGGAGTCGGCTTCGGAGCGGTGGCGCCGGCCAATCCCCCGGGAGTGATTACGAACGTGCTGAACTCACTGCCCAATTTCACGGTCCGTTTTGGCACCGTACAAGTACCGGCCAGTGGCATTATCTATGCGGGCTTGGCACCATCGAACGTGGGGCTTTATCAGTTCAACATCACCGTGCCCGCCGGGCCGACAGGTGCCGCAGTGCCGATTACCGTAACCACGGACGGCGTGGCGCTTACCCAGACGCTAGTTACGGCGATTCAGTAAGCCGTCCCCTGAAGTGCCCCGATGGCGACCGCGCCGTCGGGGCACTTTTCTTTGCGCCATACATTCGCGCTTCGACCGGGTGAAAAGTTCTTTTGTGCGCCGCGGATCCCCTCCCTCACGGTCGGGGAGGGGATCTTGCAGGCTTTCGATAAGAACCTTTTCATGCGGTCATAGCAGCTCGCTTATCCGCTCCATCGCCATCGCGGCGGCGTCCGGCGATGCCGCCACGTTCGCAGCCGGAATTGCCGCCCCAAAGCGAATGACAAAGCGTCCAGCCTCGGACACGCCGCACGGCACCAACGGCAATCCTACTTTTGCGAGATGAGCCAGGAAACGATCAACGCCGGGCAGCGGTGCGGTCAACCGCCCAGCCGAACCAGCCACGCCCTCCGGAAAGATTCCAATCGCAGCTTGGCTGGTCCGCGCGTCCTTCAGAATCCGACGGATCGAACGCGCCGTGAACGCGGGATTATTTCCGGCAAATGAGACCGGGTAGCACTGCAACACGTCCGCAACTTTGGGGAGTAACCAGTCGCCGGGCGACGGAATTCGCCAAGGCCCCAGTCGAATGGGCGGCCAGTTGGCCGTCACGATCCAACGCACGGGAGGGTCCGCCGGACCGTAACGCTGTACGAGCGCTTGGGTGATGACGGCGGCGGTATGCAGAATCCAAAGTCCCGGGCGTTGGTAATGGTTGGCCGCCAAAATGAAGCGCGGATTGCCGGGCAGATGCTCCAGCCCCTCGATCACGGGCGGCGGCTCAATCCGAGCCACAATGCGGGCCGTAAAATCGACAATATTCCGCGGGGTACGATTTATTAGATGCGGAGTAAGTCCCCGCACTAAGTCCCATGGCACGGGATACTGAATTAGTTCAGACGGCACGGCCCTTCCAAAGAGTACGCCTGCCGAAGGTGGTGGAGATCATCGCATTCAAGGCGATAAGTTGGAAGAAATAGATGGCGTAAGGCGTCAGCAAAGCACCCACGAAACTGCCGTACCAGGGCGAGAACAAGACGCAAGGCAGTAAGTAGAACAGCCCCGCTGTAAACCACATCTTGTACGCCAGCAGCGTAATCAACATCGGCAACCAGGAGGCCATCACGATGGAGGCGAGTACCACTTGAAAACCGGTGCCGGGGTTCACTACCAGAAAGCGAAAGGCGTTCTTCTGGAACCCTTGCCAGATCGCCCCGAGGCTGTCGTACATCCGCACGCTGCCCAGGTGTTCGGCGCGCAGCACCCGCAGCCGCAGACTATGGCGCTTGGCTAACATGGCCAAGTCTACGTCCTCAATCACGGACGTGGCGACCGTGCCATGTCCCCCGACGAACTCATAGGCGGAGCGTTTCCATAGCATGCACTGGCCATTCGCCAGCGCCTCCGAACTCGAGAGGCCGTTCACCTGATCGGCGTTAACGCCGCAAAAATACAGCGCGAACGCGTAAGGCAGAATCATCTTTTCCCAGATCGTGACGCATTCCTGCTTCAGAAAGACGGTGGTGAGCGAGAGATTGGTCTTGCGGGCATAACTCACCAGTGAGGGCGCGAACTCCGGGCGATACCAGGTATCGGCATCGACGAACAGCATCCATTCCGTGGAAGCTTGTTGGGACCCGGCATAGCAGGCATTGTTCTTGCCCATCGTTCCCCGCTTCAGCGGCGGTGGCTGAATGACGTAGGCCCCAGCTTGGCGGGCCAATTCGCCGGTGCCGTCGGTGGAAAAATCGTCCACCACC
>JAYVRS010000733.1:0-1505 GCA_043776185.1 Bryobacteraceae bacterium
CCTCAAAAAGACCCGCCCGCCCAAACGCTTCAACGACGCTTCGTTACTAACCGCCATGCAGACGGCCGGAAAAACTTTGGACGAAAAAGAGCTCTCCGACGCCATGAAAGAGACCGGCCTCGGTACGCCCGCCACCCGCGCGTCCATCATCGAAGTGTTACTCAAACGCGGTTATGTGCAAAGGCAAGGCAAGAATCTGGAAGCTACCGACAAAGGCATCCATCTCATCGAAGTGGTGCATCCAGAAGTAAAAAGCCCGATCATGACTGGCCAATGGGAGGCCTACTTGAAGCGCATCGAGCGCGGCCAAGCCGACCTGCCGCCCTTCGTCAAAGGCATTGAAGACTATGTCCGCGAAGTGGTCGGCAAAGTCGCCGAAGCTACTCCGGTCCAGCAGACGCGCACCGCCACTGCCGCCAGTGCCGCCGCAGCCCCTGCGTCTGCTGCCCCACCAGCAGCGTCCGTGCCTCAGCGCCAAGAGTGGTCCGGAGGCAAAGACGACCTCCCCGCCCTGCTCCAATCCGCCTTCGGCTTCTCGCAATTCCGCCCCAGCCAGGAAGCCGTCTGCCGCGCCGTCGTCGAGGGACAGGATGTCTTACTCGTCATGCCCACCGGCGCCGGTAAAAGCCTCTGTTACCAACTACCTGGTTTAGCCCGCGGCGGCACCACGCTGGTCATCAGCCCCCTAATCGCGTTGATGGAAGATCAAGTCGCGAAACTCAAAGAGCGCGGCTTCGCCGTCGAGCGCATTCACTCCGGCCGCGACCGCGCCGACTCCCGCCAAGCCTGCGTCGACTACTTACAAGGCAACTTACAATTTCTCTTTATCGCTCCCGAACGGCTCCGCGTACCGGGCTTTCCTGAAATGCTCGCGAAACGCAAACCGTCGCTCGTCGCCGTCGACGAAGCGCATTGCATCTCGCAGTGGGGCCACGACTTCCGGCCCGACTACCGCACCCTCGGCCAATACCTACCTCTGTTGAAGCCCGCCCCCGTCATCGCGCTTACCGCCACCGCCACGCCAATCGTGCAGGATGACATTGCCGCGCAGTTACACCTGGGCGATAAGGGTCGCTTTATCCAGGGCTTTCGCCGCGATAACTTAGCCATTGAAGTGATGGAAGCCGCGCCTGGCGCGCGCGTTGACTTAGTCCGCGACTTACTGAAAGATTCTGCCCGCCGGCCCGCGATTGTCTACGCCCCCACGCGCAAGAAAGCCGACGAGTTTGCCAGCGAGCTAAAACGGCACTTTCCCGTGGCCGCCTATCATGCCGGCTTGGCTTCGGGGGTCCGGCAGAAAGTGCAAACCGGATTCATTGAAGGCAAGTTAGATGTCATTGTGGCGACCATCGCCTTCGGCATGGGCATTGACAAAGCGGACGTAAGAACTGTGATCCACACCGCGCTTCCGTCGAGCGTCGAGGGTTACTACCAGGAGATCGGTCGCGCGGGCCGCGACGGCTTGCCCTCCCGGGCCGTCCTGATGCACTCCTACGCCGATCGCC
>JAYVRS010000734.1:0-4769 GCA_043776185.1 Bryobacteraceae bacterium
ACCACCACCTCGCGAATCGTCGACGCGGCGGCGATCGCCCGCAGCCGCTGCTACTGAATGGTGGCCTTGGTGATCTTGTCCAGCTTCGGGAAGCTCTGCTCGAGGTAGGCCTCCCCCTTCTGCTCAATCTCCGGTTGTTGAGGACTCTCCCGATACTCGGCCGTAATCTTGTCCACGGCCTCCATGCCCTCGGTCACCAAACCAAACGGCGAAAAGCCCTGCTGATCGAGGCTCAGGTTGTCGCCCAGGTTGATAAAGAGCTGCGTGGTGCGCGAGTTTGGGCCGGACGTGGCAAACGTCAAAAAGCCGCGGCCGTTGCTGCGCCGGACCGGGTCGTCTTGCAGGGTCGGCATCTTCCACGCGGCCGAGATCTTGGGGTCAGCGCTAAGCCCAAACTGCACTACGAAGCCGGGCACCACCCGGAAAAAACGGGCGCCATTAAAGTACCCACTCGCTACCAGATTATAGAAACGATCCGCCCCGATCGGGGCCCATTCCCGTTGCACTTGCACGGTGAACGCCCCAGCCGTCGTTTCAAAACGGGCCTTATAGGTGGCCGGGCTTTCCTTGTTCCACTTAGACGGATCCATACCGCCGCCAGATACCGCTCTTTCAGTGCTGCTGCAACTAGTGAGGCCCAGCGCCAGCACGACCAATCCAAATAGATAAGCCTTCATATTCTTCAGACTAGCGCGATTCCCTTTCGTGCTGGGCTCGTCTACCATTGGCGTATGCGCTGGCTTTCCCTTTTCGCTTTCACGTTGGCGGCATTCCCGCAAAATCGTACTCTTTTCCGCGCGCCCACGGTCAATCGGACGCACATTGTCTTTGCCTACGCCGACGATCTGTGGACGGTGGCCAGGGCAGGGGGCGAGGCGGTTCGTCTTACCTCAGGACTGGGCTCGGAAACTGGACCCATCTTCTCCCCGGATGGCACGCAAGTCGCTTTTACCGCCTCCTACGAAGGCAACATCGATGTCTATGTGGTGGCCGCCAAGGGCGGAATTCCCAAGCGCCTGACCTACCATCCGTCAGCGGACCAGGCGCAAGGCTGGACGCCGGACGGCCAGCGCGTGCTCTTTGCCAGTAGCGGCGCCACCGCCAACGACAAGCCGCAGCTCTATACGGTGGACTTGTCTGGAGGCTTTCCGGTGCCGCTGCCTTTGCCGATTGCCGCGGCCGGTGCTTACTCTGCCGATGGCAAACACATTGCCTACTTACCTTTTGCGCGGGCCAACCAGATTTGGAAAAACTACCGCGGTGGCCGCGCCACCCCCATCTGGATCGCCAACCTGGCGGATTCTTCGATCGTCAAGGTGCCCCATGCGGGCTCCAACGACCACTCACCTTTGTGGATCGGCGACCGCATCTACTTTCTCTCCGATCGCAACGGACCGGATACGCTCTTCTCCTACGAGCCGGGTTCTAAGGCCGTGACGCAGTTGGTGGAGAACAAGGGTCTCGACATGAAGAGTGCCACCGCCGGTCCGGACGCCATCGCTTATGAGCAGTTTGGCGATATCTATTTATACGACCTAAAAACCAAGAAGCCGGCCAAGGTGCCGATTTCTCTCTCGGCAGACTTACTGAGTGTGCGGCCGAAATTGGAGAAGTTGGCGCGCAGCATTACTAGCTGGAATATCTCGCCTTCGGGTTTACGGGCCCTGGCCGAAGCGCGGGGAGAGATCTTCACGGTACCGGCCGAGAAGGGCAACGTCCGTAACTTGACTAATTCTTCCGGAGTGGCCGATCGCGACCCGGCGTGGTCCCCGGACGGTAAGCTGATCGCCTATTTCTCCGATGAGAGTGGCGAATATGCGCTGCACTTACGTGACCAGACCGGGCGCGGCGATGTAACAAGGATTTCGTTGGGGGATGAGCCCTCGTACTTCTATGCGCTGCAATGGTCGCCGGATAGTAAGCACTTAACTTTCGTCGACAAGCGGCTGAATCTGTGGCGCATGGAATTGGCCACCAAGCAGATGAAAGCGGTGGATAAAGGTCTATTCAATGGAGATCATCTGAATTTTCGCGCGCGCTGGTCACCGGATAGTAAGTGGATCTCCTATACCAAGAGTATGCCGAACCAGCTATCGGCGATCTATATCTACTCGATGGAAACTGGTCAAACGAACCGCATTACCGATGGCTTGAGCGATGCCGGTTTTGCCGTGTGGGACAAGGGCGGTAAGTATCTCTACTTCGCCTCCTCCACGGACTCGGGCCCCTCCAGCGAGTTCGATCTGTCGTCGGCCTATCGGGCCTCCAGCAGCAATCTCTATGCAGCGGTGCTTTCGAAGACTGAGCCTTCGCCCTTTAGTCCGGAGAGCGACGAAGAAAAGGCGCCGGAAGCGAAGCTGGCGGAAGCGAAGCCTGGCGAACCCAAAAAGGAGGACGCGAAAGCCGTCAAGATTGACTTCGACGGTATCGACCAGCGCATTGTGCCCCTGCCGCTTCCCGCCCGCAATTACCGCAATTTAGAAGCCGGCAAGGCTGGAACCTTGTTCTTCTTGGAGCAGCCGTCAAATCCAGGTGCCGGTGGGCCTGAGGGACCGGGGCCAAGTGGCGCCATCCTACAGAAGTTCGATCTCGCCAAGCGCAAAGGGGAGGTATTTGCTTCCGGCGTAACCACCTACCGGCTGGCGGCGAATGGCGAGAAGATCCTGGTGGGGATGCCCGCCGGCGTTGCCGCTATCGTGGCCACGGCCGCCCCCATGAAGCCCGGCGACGGTCTGCTGAAGCTAGATGGGGTGGAAGCCTTTATTGATCCTCGGGCCGAGTGGCGGCAAATGTATAAGGAAGCCTGGAGAATTGAGCGCGACTTCTTCTATGACGCTAAATATCATGGCCTCGACTTACAAGCGGCTAATGAACGTTATTTCCTGTATCTTAGTGCTGTCGGCAGCCGCAATGACCTCACTTACTTGTTTCAGGAGATGCTAGGCCAGATGAGCGTCGGCCACCTCTATATTGGAGGTGGCGATCAAGGTAATCAGCCGAAACCAGTCGGGGGCGGCCTTTTAGGCGCTGACTATGCTCTCGACCAGGGCCGTTACCGATTCTCGCGGGTTTACTCCGGCGAAAACTGGAATCCCCAAACCCGCGCGCCACTAACCCAACCGGGCGTTGGCGCACGGACGGGCGACTATCTGCTCGCCGTGAATGGCCGTGACTTGATGGCGACCGATAATATTTATGCCTTCTTTGAAGGTCTGGCCGGCAAGCGGGTCACGCTCAAGATCGGCGCGAACCCCAATGGGGAGGGCGCTCGCGAAGTAAATGTCCTGCCGGTGGATTCTGAAATCGGTCTGCGAACCCTGGCTTGGGTGGAAGACAATCGTAAGTCGGTGGAGAAGCTATCAGGCGGCAAGCTGGCTTACATCCATCTGCCCGACACGGCGGCTGGCGGTTACACTTACTTTAACCGCTACTTCTATGCGCAGACCGATAAGCAAGGTGCGGTGATCGACGGACGGTTCAATCGTGGCGGCAGTGCCTCGGAATATGTCATTGAGCACCTCCAACGAAAACTCACCAGCCTGTGGGCCTCCCGTGAGGGTGCCGTTACCACCACCCCCTCAGCCGGCATCTTCGGGCCGAAGGTGATGCTGGTGAATGAATACTCAGGCTCGGGCGGCGACCTATTGCCGTGGATGTTTAAGCGGGCCAAGCTGGGCCCGGTGGTGGGCAAGCGAACCTGGGGTGGCTTGGTGGGCATTGGTGGCTATCCCCCGCTGATTGATGGTGGTTCCGTCACGGCGCCGCATTTTGGCTTCTGGAGCCCCGAAGGCAAGTGGGAGGTGGAGAACTATGGCACGCCGGTGGATGTCGAGGTGGACTTCGACCCCAAGGTGTGGCGCGAAGGCCGTGATCCTCAACTCGAACGGGCGGTGGAACTGGCGATGGCGGAACTCAAGCGCAATCCGCCGCCGACGCTAACGAAGCCCGCATTTCCCGATTATCACTCGGGTAAGTCCACTGGTAACCCAACGAATGGCGTTCGCTCGGGCACCGGGGCAAATTAGTCTTCGTCACCCATCCACCTCGGTCCGCTAAGTAAATGTACTTAGCGGGCCCCCAAATACGGCGTCGAAACCCCGCAAAAGGGCGGGTTGCCCTTACCTCCTCCCTGGAAATCGGTGGCTTTTTACCGGACCTTTACAATTCCCCGCATTCAATCTTTACGTTGACGGTGCATGCTCATTCCATGTACCGCAAAACATCGCTAATTCTCGCGGCAATCGGAGTTTGTTTGGCCCAACCGCAAATTATGCAACGGCCGCCGGGGGCGCCCATGGGTGGGCCACTGCCAGGGTTGACCTCGCAGCAGACGGCGCTCTTTGAGGCCGGCAAGGAAGACTTCGAGGACTTGGAAAAGAAGGAAGACGGCCTGGGCCCGGCCTTCAACGGAATTAGCTGCCACTCCTGCCACAATATCCCCACGACGGGCGGTGTGGGCAACATCAGTGTGTTGCGCGCCGGGCGGCAGGAAAATGGCGTGTTCTCTGCGCCGCAAGGCGGTAGCCTGATTCACGTCTTCGCGACCGAACCGCGCTGCCAGCCGCGAATTCCGAACGATGCCAACATCCTGGCGCGCCGCATTCCTACTCCGCTTTTCGGGTTGGGTTTGGTGGAGGCGATTCCCGACGAAACGCTGCGCCGTTTGGAAGGCGTCACCGGCGGACGCGCGGCGCTGGTGATGGAGCCGGGAGCCCGCAACCAACGCGTGGGCCGCTTCGGCTGGAAAGCCCAACTGGCCACTCTGCTGG
>JAYVRS010000735.1:0-1503 GCA_043776185.1 Bryobacteraceae bacterium
GTTCGGTGATGTCTTGGACTAGGAGTTCGTCGGCGAGATGGGTCAGCAAAGAGTTCATGTTGGTTCCTGCTGGTATTTACCATTCCAGGTACGCAATAACCCCAAGACGTGTCCGGCACCGACAAGGGGAGAGGAGCGGACGGCGGCACTCAGCGCCCGACAGGGCATGCGGGGGCAGGGAGGCCGGGAGGCCGTTGGCGGGCGACACAACTGGCTACGGGGATACTAGTGCGCTAACGGGTTCGGGAGAGCTAGCAACCAAACTGAGCCTCAGTCTGGCAGACCGCCCGACGTAGCCCCCGCCGTCCGATCCGCCACCGGCGCCGACCACGCCCTCGGCCGATTGTGCGGCATCGCCGCCAGGCACCCCGCATTTCGCTGCCGCTCTTCCCGCGGACCCTCCAAATACCTTTCCCACTCCTCGACAATAACCAGCGCACTGCCGGGCACTTGGGTAGGAAAGGGTCAAAAGGGTACCTAGAAGCGGCGTGGGGAGAGGGAAAGTCAAGGGGGGCGAACGCGTCGGATGACGGGTAAGGCGAGGGGAAATGAACGCAGGGTGACGGGAGCAGCGGCAAGAGCAGTAAGTGGGCGGGGGGCAGGAGAGCGGCGAACGCCAGATCAGTCCGCCGGTGGACCCGGACTGGAGGCCCAACCCGTGGGCCGGTTCGCTCGGGAACCGGTATGTTGGCTGAGCCGAACAGCGTTGGCGCGGACTTCGTTAAGCGGACCGTTGACGTAAGCGAGCCAGTCGGCGAGGATGGTGTCCGGGTTACCGAAGATGTGACGCCAGAGATCGAAGGTGAGTAAGTCGTCGGGATCGTGGCCGAGTCCATGCGCGCGAGCGCTGGACCAGGGCCAAGGGCGTCCCTCCTGCGCCAAGCCCGCACGGATGGGGTTAGTTTCGAGATAGCGGAGAAACTCGCGAAGGCCCTTGGCATCCAGGGAACGGGCATCGAAACGCGGGGTCCAATTCACGGGACCCATGCGTAAGTAGGGCGCAAAATGGTCAATATCTTTGACGCCAAAAAGCGGTGCGATCATCACCCAGGGCGTCTCGCGATATTTGACGTTGAGATAGTGCGAATAGCGGCTCTGCATGTCGCGCATCACGTTGGAGATGGAGTCCGGCGTACTGGCCTCAAAGATCCAGTGGCCGTGGTTGTGGAGCAGGCACCAGCCGTGAATCCTCACCCCGTGAAGCGTGGTGTACTTGCGCATGTAAGTGAGAGCTTGCTCAAAATCCTCCGCATCGCGGTAGACCCATTGGCCCTGGTTGCCGCGCTGCGTGATGGCGTAGAGTTGTTGGGGACGGAAGTCACGAGGAAGTCGCACGCGGTTGACTAAAGCACGTTGGGGGCCAAGTGGGGCCTGCTTGTGGTTACAATGAGTTAGAGAAGGTGAGCGTGGTTGAGACGTTTCAAACTGAACATGGCGTTTCAAAGTGAGACGAGATCTCGTTTCATTTCGGTCCCCGCGAAAGTGCCCGGCACTAGAAATCCT
>JAYVRS010000736.1:0-1503 GCA_043776185.1 Bryobacteraceae bacterium
CAAGTCTTCCCATTCGCGGCTGTTGCTATCTGCGTATTTTACGAAGTCATCTTGTTCGAAACCCGGCAGTGGCGTCTGGTCGTTACGGGCGATGCGCAATAGACGATAGGCAAAGATACGTTCCGTATCGATCATGTGACCGAGACTTTCCTTAACGGTCCACTTGCCGGCAGCGTAGCTAGATATTTGCTTTTCTTCGGATACGGTTTCAAGCAGGTCGAGCGTTTCTCCGCACTGGTTTTCCAGAATCTCAAGGATGTCGCCATCGGGGACCTTGGAAATGTAGGTTTCAAAATAAGGAGCGTATTCTTCGGGTTTTGGGCGGGTCATTCTTCGAGGGTAACATCGTTGAGTGACTGGCTCGGCAAGCCTCGCGCGGCGCGACTTTGAGAGTCACGCGCCGACTGCGAGTCGGCCCCACCGTTTGGTGATCTATGCGGCGGCTAGCTTGGGCACGGGAAGTTCTTCGTCTCCCGCCACTAGCTGCTCTCTGGGGTCGATTTGCCAGAATAGGAAGGCGCTGATAAACAACATTGCCGCCAAGGGTTTGAGAGCATCGTTGTAATTGCCGAAGTAACTGACCATATAGCCGAAGGCAACCGAAGACATGAACGAGCCCATCTGGCCGGCCATGTTCATTGAACCTGAAACCGCTCCGCCATACTTACGGCCCACATCAAGGCAGATGGCCCAGGCAACGGGTAACATGCAATCCATGCTGCCATAGCCGAGTGAGAGGCAAATCACGGCGGGGACTTTGCCGGGGACAAACGCGGCGGACATCAGAAACAAACCCGCGGAGAGTAGGCCCAATGAACCGACAATGCAGCGGCCGAATTTCAAGCCGTGGCTCTTCACCAGGCGATCGCTTAGCCAGCCACCGAATAGATTGCCACACGCGCCGACGATGAATGGTAGCGGAGAGAGATAGCGCATCTCGTTTTCCGTGAAGCCACGACCTTTTTGTAAATAGGTGTGCAGCCACGAAAGATAGAAATAAGATCCCCAACAGTAAGTGTGATACATGAGCAGGATCTTCCAGAAATTTTTCTGCCGGAGCACGCTAGCCCAAGGCAGGTTGTGGTGCTCCTTGGTTCTTCCCGCGCCAATCTCTTCCATTTCGGCTTTGGTGACGCCTTCCTTCTCAAACGGATAGTCGCGATACCACCAATACCAAACGGCGGCCCAAATGATGCCAAGGAAACCGAAGCAGTAAAAAGTGGCGCGCCAGCCGAAGGCCATCTGGATGGGGACAACGATCAGCGGGGTGAGAGCGCCACCAATGCGGGAAGCCATCCAGACTATGCCGGTGGCTTTAGCGCGTTCCCCGACAGGGAACCACTTGGAAATGGCCGACGCGCTATTAGGATACGCTCCCGCTTCACCTGCTCCAAAGAAGAAGCGCGTCACTAGCAGGAGGGAATAGCTGGAGACCGCGCCAGTCATTGTGGTGAAGAATGACCACCACAGAACGATACGCGTAAGAATTAGGCGCGGACCGTA
>JAYVRS010000737.1:0-1502 GCA_043776185.1 Bryobacteraceae bacterium
ACGCCTTCAAAGCCAATCCGGGCCGCGTCATCGATCACCTGCTCCACGGGCACGCGCTTCGATTTGAAGTGCCAATACGAGTACGTGGAGACGGCTAGACGAATCGGACGAGGCTGGGCCAGCACGTGCGTGGCGGCGGCAAGGGCAAGCAATGTTCTTCGGCGCATGTCCAATTCTAGGCTAGGTTTGTCATACTAGCGGCATGCGTTTTCTGCTAATTCCATTTTGCCTCGTCGCCGCCTGGGCCCAAGTGGGCGTTGTCGCCCAGAAGGACCGCGTCGAGGTCACGATCGACGGCAAGCCCTACACCACGTTTTTCTTTGGTGCCGACGCCAACAAGCCCTACCTGCATCCGCTGCGGGCTGGCTCCGGCAAAATCGTCACCCGGGGCTTTCCCATGGAGAATATCGAGGGCGAGTCGAAGGATCACCCGCATCATCGCGGACTCTGGTTCTCGCACGGCGACGTGAACGGCTGGGATTTCTGGGGCAACGAAAAAACACAGAAGGGCGCCGGCAAGGGCAGCGGCATGATTGCTTTCGACAAACTGATCTCGGCGAAGGGCGGCGAGAAAGCGGGCGAGATCAAGGCCAACTTCACCTGGAAAGACGGCACCGGCAAGGCCCTCCTCACGGAGCAAAAAACCATTACCATCACGCCCCTCGGCACCTCCCGCGGCATCGACGTCGACATCGCCCTCACCGCCCTCGACGCGGTGAAGTTCGGCGACACGAAGGAGGGCACCTTTGCCATCCGTCTCGCCAAAGCGCTCGAGGAGACCCAAACCGGCACCATGCGCTCGGGATCCGGCGCTACTAAGGAAAAGAACGTTTGGGGCACCGCCTCCCCCTGGGTCGATTACACCGGCACCATCGAAGGCGAATCGCTCGGCATCGCCATCTTCGACCATCCCAAGAACCCGCGCCATCCCACTTACTGGCACTCCCGCGCCTACGGCCTCTTCGCCGCCAACATCTTCGGCATCCGCGACTTCACGAAAGATAAAACCAAGAATGGCGACCTCGAGTTAAAGGCGGGTGAGAAGCTGCGCTTCCGCTATCGCGTTCTGATCCATCCGGACGGCACGGAGGCCGCTGGCATTGCTAAGTTGTACGAGGCGTGGTCAAAGTAGGAGTCATCCTCGGCTGACAGGGGAGGAGGGCACGCCTGCCATTTCTTCGGCGATCATGTAACGTTGATCGTCTTCCGATTGACCCCATACTTGCGGCTCAACTCCGCCACACTCTCTTCGTCTCGCTGGACTTCCGCCAACAAAGCCTTTCGTTCTTCCATCGCCATTCTCGCTTTCCAAGGCGTAGGCGCGTTCGAGGAGTTGATCGGGTGCGCATAGAACATCGGCTTCGTTGAGCTGTCGCCGGGCTTCTTCGAGCTGTCCGTGGCGGCGAGCGGCGAGGCTGCTGCGAAGGAGGGCGGCGATCTCGGGGCGTTTTACGCTTCCCGGGAGGAGACGCGATGCGGCTGGCTCGGCGGTCAGAAGCCCA
>JAYVRS010000738.1:0-4758 GCA_043776185.1 Bryobacteraceae bacterium
TCGGTGAAGAGTTCCGAGGCTAACATCACCAGGCAGATCTGAGCCGCTACCGTCACCACCAGCGAGAGTTTCTCCAGCGTCGCATCGGGAATCTCAAGATCCGTGTGACGCCGAATGCGGGAGAGCACGAGAATCATGAGCGCCGGCCCAGCCGTGAAGGCCGTAGCGAGAAACCGCGGACCCATCAGCGCCGTGTGCCAGAAGGGCCTTGCCGGCAGGCCCGAGTAAAGGAACGCTGTAACTAAGTGCAGGCTCACGGCCCAGAGGATTGAGAGTAACACCAGCGGAAGATAGATGCTCTTGTTTGGCTGACGGCCGCAATAGCGCGAATAGAGTAAGTACAAGGGAATCGAAATATTCAAGGCTAGGTAGACATTGAGCACCACAATGTCCCAGCACAGAAGCGATGAGGGCCAGTTGAATAAGCCGATAACCGGCATCATGTGCCACAGACGAGCGGGGCCGCCGACGTCGACTACCACGAACCAGATGGCCATGATGAGGGCGGCAACGGCCATGGCCTCGCCGACCAGCACGGCCCGGGCGAAATCATAGTCCTTCAGCACGTAAGCCGGCATCACCAGGACGACGGCCGCGGCGGCGACACCCACGAGAAAAGTGAAGTTGGAGATATAGAATCCCCAACTAACGTGGTCATGCATACCGGTGACGATGAGACCTTCCCGCATTTGGACCGAGTAGGCCCAGGTCCCCAAGAGCATCAAGAACGTCAGCGTCGACATCCAGAGATGATAGGCACCGCTGCCGTGGATGACCTCTTCCAGGCCGTCGATCACAAATTGCTGCCAGGCCGGCCGGCGATGGGGAAGGGCGGATTCGGTGACCAATTCAGTAGGAGCGGTCATGCGTTAGTCCATGAAATACCAAAACTTGGGTTCGGTGCCGAGGTCTTCTTTGAGACGGAAGACCTTCTTGTGGGCCAGGACCCAGCGGATCTCGCTATCCGGATCGAGTAAGTTGCCGAAAATGCGGGCGCCGGTGGGGCAGGCTTCCACACAGGCGGGCTGACTGCCCTCGCGCGAACGCTGCAAGCAGAAAGTGCATTTCTCCACCACCCCTTTCTTGCGGAGCCGGTTGCCCAAGTAATGTTGTTTGCTGTTGACTTCATCTTCGGGCACCACCGGATCGGCCCAATTAAAACGACGCGCGTCATAGGGGCAAGCCGCCATGCAATAGCGGCACCCGATGCACCAGTTATAGTCGACTACGACAATGCCGTCCGGCTCCATCCACGTGGCTTTGACGGGGCAAACATCGACGCAGGGCGGGTTCTGACAATGGAAACACTGCGTGCCCATGTAGAAGTGGCCGGCGGCGGGCACTTCGTGGAAGAAGTCGTCCTGGGCATGGTCAAAATTGATTTGGCCGTTTTCGTGTTCGTGGATGCGGATGTAAGCCATGCCCGACTGCCGGTCCTGATTGTTTTCTTTTTGGCAGGCCCGCACGCAATCCATGTAACCGCGGCATTTGGAGATGTTGAAGGCATAGCCAAACAGCACATTGGGTTTGGCCTCCGTGACGGAGACTTGGATACCTTGGCCGGTTTGGAGTTGATGCAAACGCTCCAACCGGTCGACGGTTTGCCGCTTCTCTTCGTCGGTCATCATCTTGAAATTGCCCTGGAAGTACTCTTGCCAGTTGAGCTGCGCTTTCTCGCGTTCCGCGGCGGAGGCCATGGGCGAGCAAGAGGTCTCGAGCCATCCGAGTCCTAAGGCCAAGCCTGCCGCGATGGTTTGGGTGGCGGTGCGCCGGTCCATGGGCTTGGTGAGGATTTGCACCAGTCCGGATGGGTGAGGAGACTGCTCATTCATGAGAGACGATTCCTTTCGTTTTGGCCGCCAAGGCCGGCCAACGCGGTTTGAGCTTCGGATCGTGGGGATTGTGGCAGGCCGGGCAGTTCTCGACGACCCGGGGCGGAGCCCAACCTCCGAGACGTTTGCCATGGGCGCCCCCCACCCAATCGGCGACCTGCCTGGAATGGCATTGAGCGCAGAGTTCGTAACTGTGATTGAAGTCGATGGAATCACCACGCAGGCTGTGCAGAGCATCCGGTGAGGATCCGCTGTGGCAGGATTCGCAGGACATCACGCCGGCGGGAGCGTGGGTGAGCCGAACATTCCAATGAGCCGCGGCACTGCCGGCTTTCGCTTGGCTGGCCTGCCTCATTTGGGCTAAGGCGCGATCATGACAGCGTGAGCAAGGAAACGCTTCCAAGGTCTGCGTACGGGCCGCGACAAAGAAGCCATCGCCTCGCCGCGTGGGGACCCGTTCGATGCCGGTGAGGTTGCCTTCCGAACTGAGGCCCGCGTTGCGGTTGGGCGATTGGGCCGCTCGGGCGAGGTCCAGGATGGGCTGTCCTTGGGTGGATGGGCGATGGGGATTGGGGCCGCAAGCCGACAGCCACCAAGCCCAGGCCAGCAGAAATGCCTGCGGCGCTAGCCGTCCCTTCACTTACCGCCGCCCACTGCCGGCGTCCACTGCCGGCCGCGAAAAGACGGGGTCACCGTCGCGGGAGGCATGACACTGGCGGCAATTCTGTCGTTCTGGATGAGCGGTGCGAATCTCCTTAATGGCGCCGGGGCCGGCGTGGCAGGAACGACAGTTGGCGCGGTATTCCAAGGAGTGGGGTATGGGAGGCGGCGCGCCGGGTAACCACGCTTGTCGAATCTGCGGCCGGGAGAGGGGAACGAACGTGGTCTCGCGGAAGGTCGACTTGTCCGCGATGGGGACATGACAGGAAAGGCAGTTGGTCCAGCCTGGATGCGGCGTCACGGGAGCGTAGGCTTCAAATACGGGCACATAGCCGCCTTTGCTGTGGCAACCGAGGCAACCGCGGCCACCCATACTCCGCTGGTCCATCAATGGGTGCGGAACCACGGGCGGCGCACCTGGATACGCCCGCCGGGAATAGAACTGGGCCAGATCGCGTCGCGAGGCGGGGCTGGCCGAGTCCTCGGCCGCGCCTGCTTGCCAGGGAGCTTCTTCAAACATGCCGGCTTCCTTCAAGAACACTGGCGGCCGATCCCGGGCGGGCAAAATCACCGCCGTCTGGCGCTCGGCGACTAAGTTGTTTCCCAGAACATAAATAGTTGCACCCATCAGGAGCGTGGCCAGGATGATCTGCAATTGACGGCTCTGGTCAGGGTTCATGGAGGAATCAGGCCCTCTCCACCTTCACGGCGCACTTCTTATAGTCCGGCTCCCGAGAGATGGGGCAAAAGGCGTCGAGGGTCAATTCATTAATCAGATACTTCTCGTCGAAGAACGGAACAAAGACCTGGCCCTCAGCAGGGCGACCGCGTCCGTCAATGCTAGCCGGCAAAACGAGGCTTCCCCTTCGGCTCGAAAGGCGAACCGGATCGTTCTGCCGCACACCCAGGCGTTTGGCGTCGTTCGGGTGTAACTCCACATAGGCTCGGGGAACGGCCTGATGCAGCACGGGTATGCGACGGGTCAAACTCCCGGTGTGCCAATGCTCCACCACGCGACCGGTGTTGAGCCAAAACGGATATTGCTGATCCGGCACCTCCGGGGGCGGTTCATAGGGACGGAACCAGAGCCAGGCATGATGGTCCGGCTTGCCATAGAAATCGAATCCACTACCCTTGGCTGCCGAGTCGTACTTAGAGTTATAGCGCCACTTGGTTTCCTTGCCATTGACGAAGGGCCAGATCACTCCGGGGCTACGCCGCAACTCCTCGTAGGATGCCAACTCGTGCGCCGGCCCATGGTGAAATTGGCGGTACTCTTCCCAGATTTCGCGAATATGCGTGGCCGGCTGATAAGGAAACTCCTTCGTGAATCCCAAACGCCGGGCGACCTCAATTAGCTGCCAAGTATCGCTCATGGCCTCGCCGGGCGGCGCCACCATCTGGTCCCAATGCTGGGTGCGGCGTTCGGAATTGCCGAACATGCCCTCCCGTTCAATCCACATCGCCGAAGGAAGAACCACGTCGGCAATATCGGACGTGGGCGTGGGATACACTTCGCTCACCACAATGAAACGGCCTTCTTTTTGGGCGGCGTCGCGATAGCGGCGAAGCTTCGGCATCGACACCATCGGGTTAGTAACTTGGATCCAGAGAAAACGGATCTCCCCTCGATCGAGGGCGCGGAACATCTCCACCGTGTGGTAAGTGGGCGACGGTGAGATGCGCTCCAACGGCACCTTCCAGATTCTAGCCGCCATCTCCCGATCCTTCAGGTTCGTTACTTCCCCGTGGGGCAAGCGGTTCGTCAGCGTGCCCACCTCGCGCACCGTGCCGCAGGCACTCGGCTGACCCGTCAAAGAGAAGGGACTATTGCCGGGGCTCGCAATCTTACCGACCAGCAAGTGGACGTCGTAAATTAGATTATTCGCCCAGGTGCCGCGCGTATGTTGATTGAAGCCCATGCACCAGTAACTCACCACCTTCTTACTGGGGTCGCCGTAGAGTGACGCCAGATAACGGATTTCCTTAGCCGGGACACCACTCAAGGCTTCCACTTTCTCCGGCGTATAGTCTTCCAGCAGTTTCTGGTATTGTTCGAAATCGAGAGGCTGGGCTTCGTCCTTGAACTCGCTCTTGTCTACGAGGCCATAGCCGATATTCGTCTTACCGGCTTTGAAGGTGACGTGCTTGTCGAGAAAGGCTTGATTCACCCAACCATTGCGGACGATCTCGTAACAGATGGCATTGAGCAGCGCCAGATCGGTTTGCGGCTTGAAGAGCATCACCTTGTCGGCGGCCATACTGG
>JAYVRS010000739.1:0-17496 GCA_043776185.1 Bryobacteraceae bacterium
CCGCTCGAGGGCGTCGATGGTCCCATCGGTGCTTTGGCTCTCTACTCGAACCAAGCGGAATCCTTCACCCCGGACCACTTGCGGCTCTTGCTCGCGATCAGCGCCAAATCCGGCACCGCCATTCAGAACGCGCTGCGCTTTAAGCAAGCCCAGCGGTCCGCGGCCACCGACGAATTGACCGGGTTGCCGAACGCCCGCAGTCTCTTCCTGCATCTCGATAGCGAAGTCAGAGTGGCCGTGGCCAACCAAAGCACCCTCACTGTGCTCGTCACTGACCTCGACGGCTTTAAGGCCGTCAACGACCACTTCGGGCATTTGGAAGGCAACCGGCTGCTGCAACTCACCGCTCAAGGATTGCGCCAACTCTGCCGCGGCTCCGACTACGTGGCCCGCATGGGCGGCGACGAGTTTGTCGTCATCCTCCGCTCGGCCACCGCCGATTCGGTCGAACGGCGCATGGCGCAAATGCGCCAAATGGTCGAAGATCACGGGCTCGCCCTCACCGGCCAGGCCTGCGTCAGCTTGAGTGTCGGTCTATCGGTCTATCCGGACGATGGTAGCTCGGCCGAAATCTTGCTCGACGTGGCCGACAAGCGCATGTTCGCCATCAAACAGGAGCTCTACCGCAGCGGCAAGAAAAAGCGTGGCGAGATGTACTCACCCACCGCCTAAGTCAGCTTACAATCAGCAACATGCTCTCTCGTCGTGCGTTGCTGGCCCTCTTTGCTCAGCAGAAGAAACTCGTCATCCTTTTGGGCGACTCCATCCGCCTGGGTTACGAAGCCACCGTAATTCAAGAGCTAGCCGGCACCGCCGAGGTCTGGGCTCCCCAGGAGAATGGCGCGCATACCGCCAATCTGCTGGTGCAACTCAGCACCTGGGTGCTTCCCAAAAACGCCGCCGTCATCCACGTGAACGCCGGTCTGCACGATCTGAAGACCCTGCACTTCGATACCCGCGAATTGGTCATCCCCCTCCAGCACTATCGCGACAATGTCGAGGTGCTGTTGCGCACCATGCGCGAACGCACCACCGCGAAGCTGATCTGGGCCACCACCACCGCCGTCAATGACGAAGGGGCTCGCAGTGCCCGGCAGAAGAATCGCGAGTTTCGCCGCTACGACGCCGACGTCCAGGCCTACAACCGCGCGGCCCTCAAGGTCTGCCGCAAGCTCCACGTCCCCGTCAACGATCTTTACGCGCTGTCGCGGCAGCACGCCGACCAACAGCTGCCTGACGGGGTACACTTCACGCCGCGGGGCTATCAGGTGTTAGGGAGGCAGGTAGCCTCCGAGATCCGCAAGGCCTTAGGCACCTAACTAAAGTAGGCCGGGCCCCCGGCCCGACTCCTCATTGCTCAGCACGCACAGTAAATGCAGTGGGGTGGGCCTCCGGCCCGCCCTTACTGATATGGCTCACAGCTTCAACGGTCGTACTAGCTCGGCTTGCCGCTCGACAAGGCGGTCGACATCCGCGCATAAGTCACTTCCGCCGAAGTCAGGCTCATGATCGCCGCCAAGCCGCATTCCAGGTCGTCAAACCAGATCAATCCGCCCACCTGCGTCGCCGAGAATTTGCAGCTGCCATGCACAAACCGGAACTGCGGCATCTCCACCAGCAAAGCCTCAATCCGCTCCGGCTCCGCTCCGCTGGCCCGCCCTAACAGACCCAGCAAATGCCGCGACTTCGCCGCCTGCGGCTCCAGCGCCCGGCCCGCCCGGATGAAGTCGTCATCTTCGGCCACTTCAGCCAAAAAATACTCCCAGGCATCGCCGAAGCGCTCCTCCGTCAGTAACTTGTGCCGTAACTGTTCCAGCTTGGTGGGAATCACGCTAGCGCGTACCCAGATTCCCGAATTGATTGCCGTCGGCCAAGCGCGCGAAATGGCTAAACACCATCCGTGTCACCGCTTCGACGGGATTCTCTTCGCCAGGCAAAAATGAACTCATCACGCTCAATACGAACGGCCGCCCCGGCAGGTAAACGATGCCCGTTTCGCAGCGCACCCCCGTCACTTCGCCGGGCTTGGAAGCCACGCTGATCCCCGCCGGCACCGCCTTACGGAAGTCGGCCCGCACCAAGCCCAACAGGTTTCGCATGTCCATAGACGCCGACGGATCCACCAGACGCTGGCGGTAAATCATCTCCACCAACCGCGCCATCTCTTTGGGCGTCGAGACGTTTTCTTCATTACGCGCGACCGCCGCCGAATCCAGCATAATGCGGCGCAAGCGCGTATTCACCAGGTTCAACTCATCCAGCAATCGGTTCACCCGGCCCATCCCCAGCTTCGCGATGCACCAATTCGTCGCCGTGTTGTCGCTCTCTTCGATCATGGCCTGCACCAGCTTGCCGATCGTCGTGGTCACCGGGCCCTTCAGTAGCCCCTTCTGCAACTCCCCCGAACCGCCCACATAGGCCGAAGGGGCCAGCGTCACCGCGTCACCAAAGCTGAACTCGCCCGCCCGCTCCGCCCGATACATCTCGGCCATGATGGGGATCTTGATCGAACTGGCTTGGGCGAACACCGTGTCGCCATGATAGGCGAAGCTGCGGCCCGTGGAGAGGTCGATTACAGCCAGGCCCAGCACGCCATCCAGCTTCGTATCGAGCGCCTGAATCCGCGCCATCAGCTTCTGCTCCAATAACTCAGGAGCCGTTTCGGCGAGTAGTGCGCAGGCACTCAGAAGAGCTACAATCGGGAGCCGCATCACCCAAGATTAGCGCGGATCTTTCCGCCATAACTGCCTAACGCAAAGCGGCGGGCGTACGTTTGCGAACGTGATGACGGCTCAGCCGCGCGATCTCACTGTTCAGGGCCAGCAGACTCACTTGGGCCAATTCGATATCGCCATGCTTAGCCGCATCTTCGATACTCTTGGCTGACTCCACCACCGATCGCGCCGCAATCCGGTCCGCCGCGCTCCGCAGCCGGTAGGCTTCGCGGCTCAACGTAATGTAGTCGCGATGATTGGCCGCCGCATTCAATTTCTCCATTCGCTCGGGAGCCAATTGCAGGAACAACGCGATCATCGTCGCCACCAGTTCCGGGTCATGATCCAGTTCCCGCGCCGCCTGCTTCCGGTCCAACAACTGCGGATCTTCGTCCGCTCCCGTTTCGTCCGGAACCGTCGCATCCTCCACCAGATCCTCTTCGGGCTCGTGGTTTAAGAAGCGCTCGATCGTCGCCACCAGCGACACCGGCTGCACCGGCTTCGACACATACCCATTCATGCCCGCGTCCAAGCACCGCTCTTTGTCGCCACTCATCGCGTGCGCCGTCATCGCGATAATCGGCAAGTCCGCCCACGCGCTGTTGGCCCTAATCTTCCGGGTCGTCTCCAAGCCATCCATCACCGGCATCTGCACGTCCATCAACACCAGATCGAACCGGTTGTTAGCCGCCACTGACTTCTCCAACAGGTCCAGCGCCACCAACCCATTCGAAGCCACCTCAATCTCGTAGCCGCGCTTATAGAGGGTGGTCACCACCACCTTCTGATTCACCAGATTGTCTTCCACCACCAGCAGCCGGCGGCGCGTGCGATGCGCCGAAGTCGCCCAATCGCCCGAGTTCGCCGGCGCTCCCGGCTCTCCGTTCACTGCCTCTTTGGCGCTGCTCGCGCGCTCCAGCAACAACGTCACGTAAAACGTGCTGCCCATCCCCACTTCGCTCTCCAGCCAAATCTTGCCGCCAAACATCTTGGCCAGCCGGCGGGTAATCGTCAACCCCAGGCCCGTCCCCCCATAGCGGCGATTGATGCTGCCATCGGCTTGGGTGAATTTTTCAAAAATGTCGTTCAGCTTATCCGTCGGGATGCCAATACCCGTATCCTTCACGATGAACTTCAGCTCGGTTAGATTCTCGGGCCCGTCCACCCCGCGCGCCTCCAGCGACACCTCCACCCGGCCCTTCTCCGTAAACTTAATCGCGTTGCTGATCAGGTTCGCCAGCACCTGCCGCAGCCGTACCGGATCGCCCACAATCTGATTCGGCACCGCGTCCGCAATCAGCGTGATCATCTGCAAACCCTTTTGCCGCGCGCGTACCTGCTGCGAGCGTACGCAATCCTCCACCACAAAGCGCAGGTCAAAGGGAATGCGTTCCAGAGTCAGTTTTCCGGCCTCAATCTTCGACAGGTCCAGAATGTCGTTCAACAGCGCCAACAGCGAATGCGCACAGCGCTGCGCCGTCTCCAGCTCATCGCGCTGCTCCGGGCTCAGCCCCGAATCCAGCACCAGGTCAATCATGCCGATAATGCCATTCATCGGCGTCCGCAACTCATGCGACATATTGGCCAGAAACTCGCTCTTGGTGGCGCTGGCCTGCACGGCGTCTTCCATCGCCGACTCCAGCGAAATCGTGCGCTGCTTAATTCGCCCTTCCAACTCGCCCTGGTGCGCCGCAATCTCGGTCTTCGATTCCTTCAAGGTCTCGATCATCTCGTTGAAGCAATGCCCTACAAACTCGATTTCGTCATCGGTCTTAGAAACCTGAATCGGACTCAGTTCGCCTTGCTGCACCTTCAGAATGCCTTCGCGCAACGACCGCAATGGCCGCACCAGCAGCCGCACCGTGAACCGCCCAATCGCCCCAGCGACGATCACGATAATCACCAGCACCATGATCACCTTCGTCGAGTCGAAGTTCTCCTGCCGCAGGTCATACGCCATCAAGGTGGCCACCACCCAGAAAACGAGCAACGCCGAAAAGATGGCAAACTTCGAGGCGAGCGAGCCACCCGGCAGCCGGGGATGCTTACTTGCCGCCGCCGCCGATGCCGCGGGGTTGGAGGTCAGGATGAGACGCATACAAGGGGTAATTCGGAAGTCCCCTGAGATTGGCCTATGAGGGGTAGACCTTAGGACCACCTTAAAACGTGTGTAGGTTTCCCACCTGACCCTCAATGTTAAACTGACCGCAAGCCTTGTCTTCCCGTCTTCAGCTCCAGTTCTGCGGCATCCCGCTGCGCCATCCCGTGATCGCCGCGTCGGGCACCTTTGCCTACGGCATCGAACTCGCCCCCATCGTCGACCTCAACCAACTCGGCGCCATCGTCGTCAAAGGCCTTAGCCGCGAGCCCATGAACGGCAACGCCCCCCCGCGCCTCTGGGAAACCGAAAGCGGCATGATCAACTCCGTCGGCCTCCAGAACATCGGCGTCCGCGCCTTCGTCACGGATAAGCTGCCCTTGCTCAAGAAGTACCAAACTCCCATCTTTGCCAATGTCTTCGGCAATGCCGTCGAAGACTACGAAGAAGTCGTTCGCGTCTTAGAAGACGCCCCTGGCCTCGCCGGCTATGAATTAAACGTCTCCTGCCCCAACACCAAGCACGGCGGCGTCTTCTTCTCTAATGACCCTACGCTGCTCGCCGGCGTCGTCAGCGCCGCCCGCCGCCTCGCCAAACGCCCCCTCATGGTCAAACTCTCACCCAACGTCGCGGCCATCGCGCCCCTCGCCAAAGTCGCCGAAGACAACGGTGCCGATGCCATCAGCCTCGTCAACACTTTCATCTCCCTCGCCATCGACCCCCGCACCCGTCGCCCCCGCATCGGCAACAACTTCGGCGGCCTCTCCGGGCCCGCCATCAAACCCATCGCCCTCCGCATGGTCCACGAAGTCTACCGCGCCGTCAAAGTCCCCGTCGTCGGCTTGGGCGGCATCGCCACCGGACTCGACGCCGCCGAATTCCTCATCGCCGGCGCCACCGCCGTCCAAGTCGGCACCGCCAGCTTCTGGGACCCCACCTCGCCCCTCCGCATCGCCCGCGAACTCGAAGCCTTCCTCATCGAAGAACGCATCAACCAAGTCACCGAACTCACCGGTTCACTAAAACTCAACTAACCCCTAAGGACCCCCATGAAACACAAAGTCATCACCCAACACGCCCCCGCCGCCATCGGCCCTTATTCACAAGCCATCGTTCACAACGGCATCGCCTACCTCAGCGGCCAAATTCCCCTCGACCCGGCCACCAACACCCTCGTCGAAGGTGACATCGAAGTCCAAACCGAGCGCGTCTTGAAGAACCTCTCCGCCGTTCTCGTCGCCTGCGGATCCTCGATGGAGAAGGTCCTCAAAACCACGGTCTTTCTAAAAGACATGGACGACTTCCCCAAAATGAACGAAGTCTACGCCAAGTACCTAGGCGAGAGCCTCCCGGTAAGATCGACGGTCCAAGCCGCCAAACTCCCCCGCGACGTCAAAATCGAAATCGACTGCATCGCCATCGCCCCCCACCTCGAATAAGGCAAATCCAGTTGGGCGGGTTCTCCGGCCTTGGTCCCCCGGCCCGCGCGGTCGGATGACGGTGTTAATCTTCTACCATGCGTTTCACCCTGATCGGATTTGCTCTCATCGGCTCCGTCCTCAGCATGGCGGTGGCAAACGCCGCCCCGATCCTTCTAGGTCAAGTTCCGGGGCTCGATCCCAATCAACTGAGGATCACGACTTTTGCCTCGGCCATTGGGCCCATCTACGGCATGGCGCGGGCCGACGATGGCTCGCTCTTGGCTGGAGTTAGCGGCCAACCCTTCTTTGGCGGAGGGGCGGCGCAAGTGCTGCGTTTCGTCGATGCCAATTTCGACGGGATTGCTGATGGCCCCGGGACGGCAGTGATTGGGGGCATTCCTGGCATTATCACGGCGGTTCAACGCGTCGGTGCGCTGCTGGCTGTCGGAACCCAGTCTGAATCTTTTGCGTCAAGCCGGGTGTCGCTGTTTGCGCCCGGAGCCACGCCTGACGCACCCTATGCCCTGGTCGGCCAACTTGACTTTGCCTTTGGCGGATTCTGGGTCCACGCGAGCCCTGGCCTCGCCGTCCGCGCCACGCCAGGGGGCCCTGCCGGCAGTTTCGACCTCTTCGTTAATGTGGGCTCCGCCACCAATCATACCGCCAGCGGGCAATTGACTGTCAATGGGTTGGGCCTATCCAATGTATCCGTCCCGGGCGACTCTATCTTTCTCTTTCGGGTGGATACTTCCGCAGCTTCCCCCACCAGTGCCGCGCCGGTGCGTATTGCCGCCGGCATCCGTAACTCCGTGGCGATGGGCTTCGAGCCCGGCACCGGCGACTTCTACTTCGTTGACAACGGCATCGATGGATTGGTGAATGACGAAGAGCCTTTGAGCGCCGACGAGCTCAACCGTATCTCTGCGGCGTCTTTAGCGCAAGGCACGCCGGACTTTGGCTTTCCCAATTCCTATGTCACCTATCGTACCGGTGTCGTCGTCGGGGGCGGCATCCAGCCCGTCGCGGTCTTCCAGCCTTTGGGCGATCCTTTCACGGGTTCCGAAAGCGAAGGCCCGGGCGGACTCGCTTTCTCCCCATCCCTCTTTCCCAACGCCATCGGCCACGGCGTATTTGTCGGGTTCCACGGCCGAAGCTGCTGCGTCGGCCTGGCCAACGAAGAGAACCCGGTCGTCTACGTCGACCTGGGCACCGGTAACTACTATCACTTCATCAGCAACAACGATCCGAACGTCGCCCATATCGATAGCTTGTTTTCTACCAACGATTCGCTGTTCTTAGCGGACTTGGGCTCGGGAACCATCTACCAGATATCGTCAGTTCCTGAGCCCGCCACTGTCTTGCTGGCAGCCTCGGCTCTAGCCGCGCTCATCGCACTTCGCCGGTACCAGCCCGCCGCGCAAGCGGCGGGGCACATTTCTCCAGTCACCACGTTCCGAAATTCGGAAAGCGAGTGCCAGCCGCGCCGCGCGGTGGGCTGGTTCACGCTTAACCCAGGCTTAACCCGGTCGCGTCCAATACCAATAGAAAGGCAGTCCGGCGGCGATGATGGCGAGTCCGGCGAGCGACTGTGCGGGCTGCGCATACAACGTGTTCACCAAAAGCGCCAGCGTCACCAGACAAAACGCCACCGGCACCAGCGGATAGCCGGCAATGCGGTACGGGCGCGGCGCTAAGGGTTGAGTGCGGCGCAAAACGATAAGGCACGATGCTGTAAGTCCGTAGAAGAGCCACAGCGAAAAGACGGCGTAGTCCGTAAGCCGGTCGTAGTTGCCGGAGAGGGCCAATGCCGACGCGATGGTGGCGGCGAACAGCCCCGCCCGCACCGGCACTCCTTGCGGCGATAGCCGATCCAGAAAGCGAAAGTACAAGCCATCTTGCGCCATCGCATAGGGGACGCGCATGGCCGGGGCCAGCCCCGTGTGCAGCGCTCCAAACGACGAGATCAGCATGCCCGCCGCCAGCAGCGCGGTCGCCGATGCGCCAAAGACGCGCGTCAAAGTGACGGTCGCCACCGACGAAGCCACCGGTACCGAAGCCACTTCCAACGGCGTCAGCGCATAGAAGTAAGCCGCGTTGGCAAATAGATAAAGCGCCCCCACCACGGCCACCGCCAGCACAAAGGCCCGGGGAATGTTGCGTTGCGGATCGCGCACCTCGCCCGCCATCGGTGCGAACTGCGCCCATCCCTGATAGCCCCACAGCGCCCCGATCATCGCCGCCCCGACGCCGGCCGCGCCCCCTCGTGTGGCGGCGGGAACGGCTTCGCACGCGCCTCCTGCAGCCGACATAGTGTAGTGCATCCAATCGCCGTGGGAGAACAAAAAAGCGCAAACTCCCACCGCTAGCACCACCATCACCTTCACGACGGTGAAGGCCGTGGCGATGCCGCCCGTCGCCTTGGCCGAGATGCAGTTGAGGAGGGTAGCCAGCAGGATCGCGGTCACCGACACCAGCGCCAAGTGACTCTCGATCGCGCCACCCAGCACGATATTCAAAAATATGGCCGTGGACACTGACTGCGCCGCAATCGAGGCCGGCCGCGTGATGGAGTTATACGCCCAGCCCCACAAAAAGCCCGCTCGCTTGCCGTAAGTCTCGCTGATAAAAACGTACTCACCGCCGGCGCGCGGCATCATCGCCGCCAGTTCCGCATAGCAAAGCGCGCCCGCTAGCACCAGCAGTCCCGCCCCCAGCCAGACGGCCAACACGGTGATTGGCGAATCGACGTTGCAAGTCATCACGCGCGCCTTCAGAAAGACGCCCGTGCCAATCATATTCGCGATATTGAGTGAGGCGGCGGAAGTGAGCGAAAGGCCGCGGACGAGTTTCGACATCCGGGCGTGATGGTATCAGAAAAGCGGTAGGACCGGTCTCGAGACCGGTCCTACCACGACTAGACCTTCTGCAAAGGCTTAGGCGATTCGCGCGACGTAATGATCCGGTCGACAATGCCGTATTGCACGGCTTGCTCGGCTTCCAGAATGTAATCGCGTTCCACGTCGCGCGAAATGCGTTCCGTGGATTGGTCCGTCGCCTTGGCCAGGATCTCGTTCAACACCTCGCGCATACGCAGGATCTCGCGCGCGTAAATGTCGATATCCGTAGCTTGGCCGCCCAGGTTGCTCATCGACGGCTGGTGAATCAGAATGCGGGAATGCGGCAAAGTGAAACGCTTGCCTTTGGTGCCGCAAGCCAGCAGCACCGCCGCCATCGACGCGGCTTGGCCCACGCAAGTGGTGACGATGTCCGGCTCCACCAGATTCATCGTGTCCAGAATCGCCAAACCGGCCGTAATCGATCCGCCCGGCGAGTTGATATAGAGCGAAATATCGCGCTCCGGATCCTCCGCCGCCAGAAATAGAATCTGGGCAATAATCAGGTTTGCCACGTTGTCATCAATCGGCGTGCCGAGGAAGATAATGTTCTCCTTCAGCAGGCGCGAGTAGATGTCGTATGACCGCTCCCCACGCGAGGTTTGTTCCACCACCATCGGCACTAACACCGAGTTTTGGGGTTCGTAAATCTTCGACATCGCTTCTCCTTCAATCACCGCCATATCCAATGCGCGCAGTGACCCTTACTAAACAGCACTAATTCGTTGGAGATGCAGCAGCTTGCTTACCGGCTGCGCAACGAGTACCGGCAACGGGCACTCGGGCTCACTCCCACTGTCCCCATCATACGGGATCAGTGAGCCCTAACGCGACGCCGGCCCCCTGATAAAACGGTGATATCGCCCCAGCCAATAGGGCAGGATGTAGAATCCCCCATCGTCTTCCCCATACCCTTCGCGGCCCCCATCGAGCCGAAACGGATTGCCGTTCCACTTCATCACGGCCCGTTCATCGGGCGGCAGCCAGTTAAGGCTCTGCGCCCGGCGAAAGCGGTCGAGCGCGGGGTCGATCACCATGTCGGCTCTTGCGGTATGGTCGTAGCTCCAGTTCACCAAGTCGAGCGGAATACGTTCCAGCGTGTGTACCGCCGTGTCCAAGTCCACCTTGACCGTCGGATTCGCCGTCTGATAAATGAAATGCCACAGCGGATTTCGTTCCCGCTCGCAGTTCTGCCACCACTGATCGAGCGCCGCGCGATACACCTTTAGCCACTGCTCGTCCTGCTCATACCGGAAGATCAAGTAGAAAGGCAGCATCGCCAGTTCCTCGTCGGAGTAGTTGATCTCCTCGCGCAACTCCAAATACTTGGCGCTGTGGGCCAGATAGCCCTCGTCAATTCCCAAACGCCGGTATTCGCGCGCGTACTTCTCGTCGCCCGTGATGTGGTGGGCGGTCTTCAGAAACGACAGCACCTCCAGCGCGTTCAGCGGACCATCGGAGAGCCCCTCGCCTCGAAAATAGGCCCAGTCCCACTTGCCCCAGCGCGTGGGTTTGCCGTCCAGGTCCACCAGCGTGTAGCCATGTGCAATGATGTGGTCCATCATGCGCCGGGCGGTGGCCGCCACGCGGTCGCGCAAAGCCTTATCGCTGGGGGGCAGCAGGTCCCAGGCGAGGGCGAAAATGTAAAAATGGCCCACGATTTCGTCGGAACTGGTGTCAGCTTTCCAGACATATTGTCCGTCCGCCGTGGTGTGCCATTCGCCATCGCCCGGCTGACGCTCGCCTTTCCGTATGTAGGAGCGGGCAGGGAATCCGGCGACGCCGGTAATCTGCTCCAGAAACAGGATCGCCTCAATCGACTTGCGGGCGGCCGCCAAAGCGCCGGGTTGCTTGCGCACCGCATACTCGTACAGCTTGCCGGCCGCGTACATGGCCGTCCAAAGGCCGTCGTTGTCATTGGAGGCGAGTTGGTTGGAGGTGAGGTCGCCGGGGCGCGTGAGGTGCGAATCGGCCACCAAACCATAACGGTCGTGCCGGGCGCGGACCCGGGCCTCAAACAAATCCGCTTTCTGTTCCAGCGTCATCGGCTTCAATTCCAGATGCGATACGCCGGTGCGCGTGCGGACCCAGACGCCCGCCCCATCCGGCCACAGGCGTTCCACATGTTCGTCGGCCAAGTACCGTTTCCCTTCAAAGTAACGCGCCCGGTCGCCGGCCCGGCGCTCGCCCGGGGCCAAGCGCAACAACCCCCGCGGCGTCGCGAGCCACGTAGCGCCGCTGCTTCCTTTGGCGGCCCAAAGGCCAGCCACCGGCAGCGACTCGCCTGTTCCCGCGGCCAATTGTGGCGGAATCGCCGCGTCGCCCAATGAGAATTGCCGCACCGTTACCTGCGGTGACGGCCGGTCGGGAATGGCGGTCGCCGCCCCCCCCGCTTGAAACGGAAGCAGAAAGACGACAGAATGGAACCAATTGATTTGCATGGCTTGCCTTGTTAGGATACGGCGAAATCGGCATGATCGTCGCGGCGTTCGTGGGGGGGGGTAACGTTTTGAAGCATTTGGCCGATACCTACTACAAGGGAAGGTCCGTCATTGGTTGCACCAGTGACGAGACCGTTTGGAAGTTCGGCGACCGTGTGATTGGAGTGTTTACTAGCCCACGGCGTCAGCCGTGGGGTGCATTCTAAAGCGGCTCGAACCCCACAGGTGACGCTGTGGGCTGGTAAACAGTGGAGCAAGACTCAGGGGAAAAGGTTTGAATCGTCGAAGCAAATGAAGATTCTAATTGCGGACGATAGTATCGTAAGTCGCCATTTGCTTGAGGCCACTCTGCGCAAGTGGGGCTATGAAGTCACCGTCGCCTGCGACGGCGCCGAGGCTTGGGACATTCTCCAGCGCGATTCCGCTCCCGCTCTCGCCATTCTCGATTGGGTGATGCCCGAACTTACCGGCCCGGAAGTCTGTAAGAAAGTCCGTCAGCAGCAAGGTCAGGAACCCTACACTTACCTCCTCCTGCTTACCTCCAAAAGCATGAAGGAGGACCTGATTGAAGGCATGGACGCCGGCGCTGACGACTACATCATCAAACCCTTCGATCAGCACGAACTCCAGGTGCGGCTCCGGGCCGGTACGCGGATCGTCAAATTGCAGCAGGAACTCCGGCGTCAAGCCGCGCACGATCCGCTAACCGGGGTCCTCAGCCGCAGCAAAGCCTTCGAAATGTTCGATCGCGAACTGCAACGCTCCGTCCGCGATAATTTGCCCCTCTCCGTGCTGCTGGTCGATTTGGATCATTTCAAGAACGTCAACGACACCTATGGCCACTTGGCGGGCGACGAGGTCCTGCGCGAAGCAGCCCGTCGCCTCAAGGATGGCGTGCGCAGTTACGACGTTCTTTCCCGGTATGGCGGCGAAGAGTTCCTGATTTTGATGCCCGGTTGCGACGAAGCGGCCGCTCGCACTCAAGCCGAGCGTTTACGCGCCGCCATCTGCGCCGGCCCCATTTCCATCGCCTCCGCCAACGATGTCGCCTATATGCTGACGGCTAGTTTCGGCGTCACCATCTCTTCACCCATGTCGCTGGAAAGCCCCGAGTCATTGGTGCGCGTAGCCGATGAAGCTCTCTACGCGGCCAAGCGCCGCGGCCGTAATCGCGTGGTTTTCCATTCCACCGATACCTTGACCACTGATGTGGCCGAGGAGTCAGCTAAACTGGCCCCCGTCGGCGCCGCCAAGCTCAGCTGAGCGGGCCCCGTCTGGCCCTTCGTAACATCATCCCTGCGCACCCTACTAGGGCCCCGCCGCACATCGCCAAGCTCGACGGCTCGGGAATCGACGTCGCCTGGGGATTCTCGATCAGCGGCAACGTCAGCCCGATGTTGTCGATGCCGAACGCCAACACCGGCAACGTAAACGCCACCGACCGGGCCGTACCCGCGAACGGGATCGTGATGCTTTGCCAGCATCCGTAGAATCCGCCCTGCGGGTCACCCGGACAAATCCGATTCACCGCGTTCAGCGTGGCGCTACCCAACTGCGCGCCGCCCCCATCCAGGCCGCTGAGAATCCTCACCGACCCCGGCGCCCCGTTGCCGTACGTGACGTAATAAAACGTCAGCGCTTCAACGAAACCAGCCGAGACGTTCAAGTTCAACATGCCCGTCATCGAGAAAATTACGGTAAACGGGCTGGGCGCGTTCGCAAAGTTACCACTGCCGCCCACGTCAGCGTCTACTAGAGCCAGAGCGCCCGGCGCGAACGCCACTCCGTAATTGAATAGGCTGCTGCCGAGACTACCGGTGCCCCCGTTGTAGGCGTTGAGTACCTGCTCGCCGTCACGTAGCCCCGAAAATGTGAACACTGTAGCGGCCGGCATCACCGTCGCGAGGCAAATCGCGAGCGCGACGTAGCGGCCAAGGCCTAGGCTCGAACGAATCATGGGTTGCTCACTCCAAAACATTTTTATTGCAAAATGTTTGATTGAGTATCACACCTCCCGGCCTGGAGTTCAAGCAAAAACCCTTATTTTATTGGGTTCTCGTAACGAATGCTGCTTTCCGCCACAAATTTCCGATACTGAGCGTACTCCACCTTGAGGCGCATCCGCACCACTCCCTGTGGAAAGGCCAAGTCGTCGTCGGCCAGCGTCAGCGCCGGGAACCAGAATCCTTCGGGCGTGCGGTAACGGAGCGTGGAAAATCGCGGAAACAGGTTCTCCTCTCGTTTTCCATTCTTGCGGCGCACCAAGGCCGGCACGGCCTTTCCCTCGGTTCGCGTGATGGAAAAATCGGCTTGCGATACCCAGATCATGCCTTCGAAGAACCGCTGTCCTTCCAGGATTTGCCGCGGCTCCAGTGCGATCACCCAACAATCGTTTCCGTCCATGGCTTCGGCGCCCTTCACCCGCGCGCGATAGAACGGCAGCCGTTCGTTGGTGATCAGCGCCGGCTGCACGTCGCGCAGATCGGCGAAGTCCTCCGCAGTCAGCTTCAGGAACCGTAGTGAATCGGCCGGCTTCTTGAGAAAGGTCTCGCGGCGTTCGCCAGTCGGAGAAAAGAGCACGTCGCGCGTTTCGGTGTAGAGCCCGCCCCGCGTCCCCTGCGCGTTCCACTCCGCCAACTCCACTGACTGCCGGTAGGTGTAGCTGGCCCGCGCCAATTCCGTTTGCGTCTCCCGCTCGGCCACGCGCTTAATCAAATCCGCCGGCGGCACCTGAGCAACAAGTCCGCTGGCCGTCCAGCATACTAGAAGCCATACTAGAAGACTGATGACGCACTCCCTCCGGAGCTTTTTCTGGTTCATCGCCGGCCTGTGGTCTCTCATGGTGATCGCCGGGCTCGTCTACACCCAGCAACAGCATATCCCGTCCACCCTGGTGATGGCCATCCTACCGGCTTTGTTGGTGGAAGCGGCGCTCTATGTAAGCCTCGGCTTCGCCGCCGTTCGTCAACCCCTGCAGCGCTGGCCCAAACCCCGTCTAGCGGTCGGCTTGACCCTCTCGGCGATGCTTCCCTACCTCATTTACACGCTCGCCAGCGGCACTTTCGAAATCCAGAAGTTCGCCCTGCTGCTCGCCCTCGTCGCCACCGTCGCCTTCTGGTACGTGCTACTACCCCCCACCCGTCTCGCGGACTTCACCCTGCTCGCACTCCTGGCCATCCCATTCCTCTATAAAGTCTTTCTCGACATCTACCCCACCGCTCCCCCCAAACTCCGCATGGATTTTCTGGGCAAATGGATGTGGATCCGGCTCGGCTTCGCCGTCTTCCTGCTGGTGCGCCAAGTGGAAGGGATCCGTTTCGGATTCATTCCCTCCCGCGCCGAATTAATGACCGGCCTGAAGTATTACTTCTGGTTCCTGCCCTTCGGCGTCACGCTTGGCTACCTGCTCGGCATCGTCCAGTTCGGCTTGCCCACTTCTAACTGGCCGTTGCCTGCTATAGCCTTGGGTACCGCACTGGGTTTGTTTTGGACCGTGTCGCTGGGCGAAGAGTTCTTCTTCCGCGGCTTGATCCAAAAATGGCTGAATGAAATGCTGGGTTCCCCGGTCGCCGCGCTCGCCCTCGCGTCGATCCTTTACGGCCTAGTTCACTTGCCCTTCCGCGGACCCTTCAACTGGCGTTATGCGCTGCTAGTGACGGTCCTCGGTTGGTTCTGCGGCAAAGCGTTCGAGGAAAGTCGCGGAATTCGCGCTCCCATGGTCACCCACGCCATGGCGGCCACTACCTGGATCATGCTCTTCCAGAAAGGCGCTTAGCGCCGCGCAAACAAGCGTTCCAAACCGGTCTTGGGCACCGCTTGGCTCACGGGTTCCACCACGCGCAATGCCACCGTCGCTATCCCCAGCCACATCATGGCTAGCACGGCAAATGTCGTCAATCTCCGGTCCATCTTTTCCTCCAGCGCTCTTACGTACTTACTTACGACGCATCAAGCCACCATAGATTTCATCGGCGCTTGTTAACTTCGTTTTTTGCGGCTCACTCTAATAAGCGCAATCCGCCCGCCAAAAAGATCAACTAGTTGAAAAAAATATTCTCGCTGGCCTTCACCGGCGTCACGACCGCGTGAAAAGATTCTTTTTTGCTCCGGCGGCGACTTCCCCTTCCTGACAGTCGGGGTTCGGTTGGAGCTTGACGAATTGGCCACCTGACGAACCCCGACCGAGGGAGGGAATCCTCCGGCGAGGGCAAAACACTATCTTTTGCCCTGCTAGCCCACAGCGTCAGCTGTGGGATGCACCTCCGCCAGCGAAAGATACTGTTTCACGCGGTCGTGGCACTAAGCCCAACACTCAGGATTTCGAACACGAATCACCTTCGAGCCGCGACCGAAGCGGGCTAACGCTTACGCCAGGTTATGCGGGTGCGGCGTGAAAAACGGGAGTTTGCCGCCCTCCGGCAGCGTCATTTGCTCGGGATAATCCACCAGTTGCAATCCGGCCCCCGCCACCAGATCCCGCACCGAAGTCGATACCAGCACCTGCTGCGGCGGGGCAAATACGGCGATCCGTTCCGCCATTTCCACCGCCGGCCCGCCTTGCACCTTGCCGTCGAGCGTGTCGCATTCCCCAGTGTGTACGCCCACTCTCCCCACCACTCCCGCCCGCCCGGCCATCCGCGCCAACGCCATCGCGCACCGCACCGCGCGCGCCGGCCCGTCAAAAGAAACCTGCGCGCCGTTGCTGCTGAAAGCGATCAGGTTGCCCCGGTACCACTCCAGTTCCCGCACGATCTGCTCACGCAAGCCATCCATCGGCCCCTCGCACTCCATCGCCAGCACCGTCGATAGCACCCGCTCCGGCTCATGCGCGTATCTCATCCCCGTCACGAAGTCCTCAATTGGATCGAGCATCTCGTTTTGCTCGCCGACAAACGGCAAGTGATCGCAACCCGGCAATTCCAGAAAGCGCGCGCCCGGAATCAAGCCGGCCACAAATCGGCCCTCTTCCACCGTCAGGCACTGATCGCCCTTGCGGTGCAGCACCAAAGTGGGCACCCGCACACTGGCCAGCACCTGCCGCACATCGATCTCCGCGTTCATCTTGGTCAGCGCGATCGCCGCCCCCGGGCTGGCCCCCATGCGTAAGTACGTTGCCCACCAGTCACGGAACTTAGCGTCCCCCGCCATCGTCGGAGCGCGGCTCTCAATCCCCACCGGACCACCCCAGCGCCGGTGAATCTCCTCGAAAAAGGCCTCCCGCTCCTCCAGGGTCGGCCCCCAAGGATAGCTCTCATCGCGAACTCGCTTGGCGTAAGTGCCAATCATCACCAAAGCCAGCGTCTTTTCGGGATACGTCGCCGCAAACAGCGCCGCCAGCGGCCCCCCCTCGCTCACCCCGCAAATCGCCGCCTGCCGGCTCCCCACCGCCTCCATCACCGCGCGGACGTCGTCCATCCGCAATTCCAGACTCGGCAACTGCGCAATCGGCACCCGGTCCGATAGCCCCGTGCCCCGTTTATCGAACAGAATCAGCCGCGAGAAACTAGCCAGCCGTCGCAGAAAGCGCGCGAACGAGGGTTCCTTCCAGAAATACTCCAGATGCGACACCCAGCCCATCACAAACACCAAATCCACCGGACCATCGCCCACTACCTGATAGGCAATATCCACTTCGCCACTGCGCGCGTAGCGCGTCTCCGGCATCGGCAGTTCCACCGCTTGGTCGGCCATCTCCGGCGACTGCATCCGCATCGGGCTCGCCGTCTGGTGGCGGGTCACCTCCGCCACGAACCGGTAGCCTCGCCGATGTCGCGTTTCGATGTACTGCGGCGTGCCCGTCCGGTCGTCCAGCGCCTTGCGCACCTCCGCCACCTGCACCGAAAGCGCATGATCGTCCACAAACGTATTGCGCCAAACGGCCTCCAGCAACGCGTCCCGCTCCACCACCTCGCCCGCATGCTCCACCAA
>JAYVRS010000740.1:0-4736 GCA_043776185.1 Bryobacteraceae bacterium
CCGGTCCAAGTGTCGTAGTCGACTTCGGGCGGAGTGGGACTGTCGCTTTTGTGGCCGATGTCATCGCGAAGCTGGACGTCCCAGGCCTTGGCCATCAGCACCTTGCCGATTTTGCCCGAGCGCACATACTCAATGGCTTGGATGGTGGAAGGCCGGGACCGCGAGTGGGTGCCGACGGTGACAATGCGCTGATGCTGGCGGGCGGCCTTCACCATCGCGCGTCCTTCGCGGATGTTGTGCGAGGGCGGCTTTTCGACATAGACGTCCTTGCCAGCGGCACAGGCCAGGATAGTGGCCGGGGCATGCCAGTGGTCGGGCGTGGCGATGGCGACCGCATCGACGCCCTGGTCGTCCAATACGCGGCGGAGGTCCTTGACGAGTTTGGCCGCCGGGCGTCCGGAGCCGGCCTCAACGGCCTTCGCGCAGTTGGCGTAGACGCGCTCGTCAACATCGCACAGATGAACAATGTTCACGTCGGGCAGTTTGGCGAAACTGCCGGCCAAGTGGCGGCCTTGGCCGCGTATGCCGATGACGGCGAGATTTACTTTGTCGCTGGCGGCGACTGACCGCGAGGCGGCCGCCGCAGCCAGGACGAAATGGCGTCGATTCATGAGTTACTCCTTATTTCGTTTTCCAGGTGTCAAATCGTTGGTCGACCTTCGCTTCGCTGGCGTCGCCATCATGCAAAAGTAATAAGTATCGGAAGGTAACGCGCTTGCCCTTCGCGAGCGTGTACGCGCCGTCTTTCGACTTGTCGCCGGTAAAGTGGCTTACGCCAAAAGCGTTTGCCGCGTTCAGCGCGTACCCGCGGGCGTGCCAGTAAGTGGGCGAGCGGGGATTGGTGGGATGATCCAGGAAAGCGACGCCTACTTTCTTACCTTCGCGGCTGGTGGAGTAATCTACCCACGCGGCTTGCTTGCCCCAAATGTTCTTGGTGCCCACCAAGCCATTCGAGTTCATCAGCCTGGCGCCGCGGTCTTCGCGGAACTCCTCGGCGAGGCGAAGGCCAAGCAGGGCCTCCTCCGTATCGCCCAGCCTCAGGTCTACCCCGGCATCCGCCGCGATGGTGAGCCAAACCTCGATTTCGTAAGCGGGTGGCGCGCTGGCGAATCGGTACTTGGCCGACATTGAGCCCAGGCGCGGTCCCGTCGGCGGAATCAAGGAACCGGTCACTTGTAGCAAACCCTTGCGCCAAACCGGCGGTGACGTAACGGTAATCTTGCCCGTCTTCCCAGATTCTCCTTCCAGCCAGAAGTCCTTCCCGTTGATATCACGATGCCCGAAAAATAGCCCGCGGTGAAACCGATGGTCCTGGCTATCGCCCGGGCGTTCCGCCACGGGCCAACCGCGAGTGAGAGTAACTCCGGCCGGAGTCTGCAGTGGGAAGAGAAACGGTTTGTCCCAGGCGGGGCCGTAGACGAACGAGGTGATACGCGTCCCGTCGAGCAGGACATCCACCGCATCCGGCCGGCGTTCGACGCGAACGTCCGCCGCCGGTAAGAGTGTGGCCATCAGTAGGCAGCAATAATTTCGCATGGATCCTCCTAAGTGGCGCGACGAGTGAGTAACCAGTGCCAGAGAGTTTGTTCCGGCAACTGCCGAGGCTCCCGCGCCGATGCGGGGATGGCATAACTTACCAGCCATCCGACCGAAAATAGAAGCAAATTTCCGATGACGCCGATCAGCAGTTCGTCATAGGGAAAGTTCCACGCACCCAAGTCCAGAAGTGGTTTGGCCCCCTTGGTGAGTGCGGCCCAGGCGCTAAAGACGAGGTTGACGGCGATGCCGCAATAAACCCCCGTGCGATGAGCACGCTTCGTCAGGAAGGCCAGAAAAAACAAACCCATCAAACCGCCGCTCGCGATGGCGGAAACGGCGAACCAACTGGAGAGCGCGCTGCCTTTGCCCCGTACCAACAACAGCGCCGTGCCGATGTTCAGCACTCCGGTGAGGACGACGAAGACCTTGGCGGCAACCAGCCTTTGGCGGTCCGTCGATTGGGGGCGGAAGTAACGGTAGAAGTCCTCCACGGCCACCACCGACATGGAGTTCAGGTCGCTGGCCAGCATCGTCATCGCCGAGCCAGTGAGGCAAGCCAGCAGGAGGCCCAAGACGCCGGGCGGCAAATGCTGGCTCAGGAAGTAGGGAAACATCTGGTCGGCCTTCGTGATGGAGGGCGGAATCCTCTCGCCCGTCACCTGATAGAAGCCCCAAACGCAGGTACCGACCAACATGAACGTCGCCCAAACGGGTACGGAAAGAAAGGCACCAACCTTGACGCCCCGGAAAGCGCCGGCGTCAGACTTGGCCATCAGGTAACGCTGCACCATCGTTTGGTCGGCCACGTAGCGCTGCAGGTACCAGAACAGCCCGTAGAGCAGCAGCACCGGTACCGTGTTGGTGCGAAAATTCCACGCCAGCGTTCCCAGTTGGAACTTATTGGCCGCGACGGCCCGGCCGAATACCGCCGCCGGTCCCCCCTCCGGAAGGAACAGTAAGTAGCCCAGCACCACCACCATCGAGATGCCCATCACGAAGCCCTGCAAGACGTCCGTCCAGACAATCGCCTCGATTCCGCCTTTCACTGCATATAAGATCATCACCGCTGCCGCCGCGACGATGACTAAGTGAATGTCCCAGCCGGTAATGCTGGCCAGCGTCAGCGCCATCAGATACAGCACAAAGCCCATCTTGCTGAAATGCGCCAGCGAAAAGGCAAGCGCGCTATAGAGCCGGGCGGGCCGGCCGAAGCGGCGCTCAAAATACTCGTAGGCGCTCATCCCGATCACTTCGCGATAGAACGGAATGATCACCCGGCCGACTAGCGGAAGCACCGCGAGCAGCATAAAGCCCGGCACCAGCAAGGACCAATCCTTCGCGTAGCTCGAACCTGGATAGGCGACAAAGGCCACGCTCGAAACCATCGTCGCCAGCATCGACATGCCCACCGCCCACGCCGGGAGGCTGCGTTTCGCCACGAAGAAATTCTCGGTGGTCGTTTGGCGGCGCGAGAAGCGCAAGCCCACCCACACCATTACGCCGAGATAGGCGAGGACCACCGCCATATCGAGCCGCCTCATAAGGCGCGCTCCGCGAACATCTTGATAATCGCGCTGTTGTCTTCGGGTCCGTAGCCCCGGTCGCAGGCGGCGGCGAGTAACTCCTCATGCACCCGCGTAAACGGCAAGTGCGCGCCATTCTCACCGGCCATGGCCAGCATCAGCCGCACGTCTTTCCAGTGCTGCGCCAGTCGGGCCTCCGGCTGGAAGTCGCGATTCAACATCTTAGGACCCTTGGTATCCATCACCTTCGCATACGCGGGACCGGCAGCCAGCACTTCCAGCGCACGCTGTGGATCCACGCCCCCCCGCCGTGCGAATTCCAGTCCTTCGGCCAGAATCGCCCTTTGCAGGCCTAGCACCAGGTTCAGCACCAGCTTCATCCGCGTGCCGGACCCCGGTTCTCCGGTGTGGAAGACCGGGGCACCGAAGTTGCGCAGTAAGTCGGCAGCAGCGGCGAAGCCCGCATCGCTGGCGCCGCACATGACGATGCCCTCGCCAAGCGCAATCTGGCGGCTGGAACCGCCGAGCGACGCATCGAGATACTCGATGCCCTGTTGCGCCAGGCCGCGCGAGAGGCTCTCGACGCGGGCCGGATCGCCCGTGGTGGTGTCGATAATGAGGTCGCCGGGGGCCAGCGAAAGCTGCTCCACAACGGCCTCCACTTCGTCGCTCGTCGGCAGGCTGAAGACGAACCGATGGCAGAGCCGGCCGACGGCCCGCGCGGTGGGCAGCGAACGTCCACCCAGGCCCGAGAGCCGTGGTCCGGCCTCGGGCGCAGGATCGAAGCCTGCCACCGGGTAACCTGCCGCGATCAGGCGCGCCGCCAAGGCGCTGCCCACCAGCCCGATGCCCAGCAGGCCAATCGGTCGACTTTCGGATTGCGAAAATTCTTTCGTCACAGGCAAGATAGAGTTATCATGCTTCCGTGACCAGCGTCAACCCAACCCGCGAAAAGAGTTCGAAAAGCCAGGTGCTGTCCCTCGCGAAAGGCTTTCGGGTCCTGGAGGTATTCGACGGCTTAGAGCGCGAACTCACGCTCAGCCAGATCGCCGCCAAGGCCCATTTGGATGCGGGCACCGCCTACCGGCTGGTTCGTACGCTCGTTGACTTGCAGTACCTGATGGAGGTGAGTGGCACGAAACGCTATTTTCTGGGGCTCAAGGTTTTGAGCCTGGGCTTTCACGCCATCGCTCGCATGAATCCGCATGACAGTGCGCGGCCGTTACTGCGTTCGTTGGTCGGCCAAGTCCGCGAGGCGGCTAGCATCGGGGTGCTCGACGGGGCCGATGTCGTCTACGTGGACCGGGTGCACGCGGGCTTGGTGCGGTTGGGCGTCGAGGTTCGGATTGGTTCGCGCGTCCCCGTGTACTCTTCGGCGATCGGGCACGCCTTAATTGCCCATCTGCCAAAGCCGGAGCGCTTGCGCATTCTGAACTTGCGGGAACGAGTGAAGATCACACCGCACACGCCGACCAGTCTGGCGTTGATTGAGGAGCGGCTGCAGGCTGTGCGGGCGAATGGCTATGCTTTGTCCGATCAGGAAACGGTGCTCGGCTTGCGGATCGTGGCCGCGCCGATTCTGGATCTCGACGGCCAGCCTTACGCCGCCGTCAGCGTGGCAAGTCCGGCGATGAGCCGGTCGCTGGACGACTTCGTCACCGCCTCGGTGGAGCC
>JAYVRS010000741.1:0-4735 GCA_043776185.1 Bryobacteraceae bacterium
ATGCGGAGAATTCGCCCCGGCGGGGTCAATTTCACGGCTGAAGAGATTTGGGGTCCTGGCCGACGGGCTTCGCCGTAAGTTACTGATTGTCGGCATCCTCCCCGACCGTAACGTTAAGGCACGCTCCAGTGCCGAGCAGAGCCAGGGGGGGACTTGCGCGAGGGTATGCGGACTCTCACTTTTGTCTCCGGTCGCGAAGTCCCCCGGCGGCGCGACTCTCTCGAAGGATTTCCAGGGATTTCCAGTGCCAATTCCAGGTCGCGGTCGGGACGTCAGGGGCACCCTTGGTGCCCAGTTGGTGCGGTGCCCACTTGGTGCAGTGCCCAGTTGGTGCTGCCCAGTTGGTGCCAGGCATCATCAGGGGAGGAGCAAACGCTCAATCCGGAAAGGCAAACGAAGGCAAGGCAGCCGAAAAGGCCGTCAGGACCGCCACAAAAATGAGCCACAGGGTTACAGAGCGCTACGGGGCAGGGTATTAGCTGGCTACGGGCATTTTGGGCATTTTGTCGCGCTTGCCAACGCTTTCGGCATCGCACTGGAGGATTTTGTGACACGCACTTCATGTACTTTACCGATATACGGGCATTTGGGAGCCATTCTGCGGGTGATGACGGATCACTCTCGAAAGTCGCCGTCCACGAGGACTTTCATGCCATTCCGTGGCCGGCCCCCGGCCATCCCGAACATAGCAGACTGTCCCCCTGCGCGTGTCCGAAGTTTCCGAACGGCAGTGGCGCTTGGCGGAGTAAAATCGCGACCGGAGAGATGATCTCGGCGGTGGGGCGGGTGCCAGGAAAGTGGTCAATTTTGGAAGAGAACGGCGGTAGAGGCTTCCGTTTGGGACAGCTCGCCCGAGAGGCTCGGGTTGGCCAGGAGACGATCTCGAAGCATGATCTGCTCGGGGTCGCAGGTACGATTCTCCAGATTCCAGGCCAGGCCAGGGACCTCGTGATATTCCTCGGCGAGGACCGGCTTCAGCTGATCGCGGACCGACGTCAGGCGATACCAGGGCAAGGTGGGATAGAGGTGATGCTCCGTGTGCAGGTTGAAGTTGAGAACGAGCAATCCGGAAAAAATGCCGTAATTGCAGGAGCGGGTGGTTTGGTGCTGTTCCCAGGGGGGCAGTTTGTGATCGGGGTGGCTCACCACGGGCATGTCAATATGGTGGGGAAAATTCACCAGCTCCACCGCGATGAGATAGATGACCAGGGAGGGCCAGACGCGGCTAAAGGTGAGCCAAGCGGGGCCGAAGGCGGCCAGCAGCAGGTAGGCGACGGCCAGAAAAACGACGGAAAAGAGCGACCGGCGCTGCTGGAAGGCGCTGAGGCGGCCTTCCCGCCAGGAACGCAGGGGGTACAGCCAGAAGACGGTGTGCTGCAGTAACCCGCCAAAGGGGATCCAACTGCGCCAAGCAAAGCGGACTATCCAGGGGACGCGGCCTTCACGCTTCATTTTCTTGACCTGGTAAAGGGTGGGGTCGCGATCCAGATTGCCGGTCCAGGTGTGGTGCTCGTGATGGATGTATTTCCAGGGGAAAAATGGGAGGAAGCAGAAGAGGCTGGCGTAGTGGCCGATCCAGGTATTCAGATGGCGACCGGAGTGTACGTTGCCATGCCCGGCTTCATGCAGCAACGCGAAGTTGTGGAAGTACAGTAGGGCCAGTAAGACCTGGGCCACCCAAAAAAGGCTGGACTGGGGGCCGCGCCGGATACCCGTGATGGCAAACACGAGCAAGGCGACATCGAAAGCGATCACGCCGAGAGTGACGGCCAGGTGACGGTGAAACGCCAATTCACTGCGGAGGTGGAAATACTGCGCTTTGGTCATTAAACGAGCAATGTATGGCGAGGTAATCGGCAGACCTGAGGTGATACTGCAGGCAGCGCGACCGAATTTCAGTATATGTGAGGAGTTGGAGTGTCGGGTACACCGAAGTCATAAGTAACAGTTATGAATTATGAAATTTACATTTAATCTTGCAACGCAAATGGGCCCGGGCACCGTCTTCAGCAAAAGTCACTCCGAGCGTCCAAAAGCCATCGGATGTGGAACTTTGCGACAAACCACGCAGACACGGGTAAAGCCCCGGCGCACTAAGGCCGATACAGGTTTAGCCAGGAAAAGGGTAGGGTTACGACCCCGACGTTGAGGGTACAATGATGTTTTCTATTTTGCCGAACCTGTTAAGCAACCCGTCGCGGCAGCTGGCGCTGCTGGCACCGGCCCCAGACGTTTTTCCGTCAACTTTCGAGCGAGTGGCCGTAGATATGGACGCTCATGAGGCGTTGATGACCAAGATGCAGCGCTTACGGGGTGCCGTTTACCTTGCCGACGGTGCTATTCGGCCGTCGGAGCTGGATCTGAGCGGGCGGCACGTGATGGCGGCGGACCGCCACTCCTTCCACTTGCTGGTGATGAGCGGCGAGGGGCGCGTGGTCGGCTGCTGTCGCTTTTATCCCCATCAACCCGATGTGCGGTTTGAAGATCTGGCGGTATCGCGGAGCACTTTGGCACGAGACCCGATCCGGGGGGCGACGCTTCGGACGGCCGTGAACCGGCATATCAAATCTGCGGCGGACCGGGGATTCCTCTACGTCGAAGTGGGCGGCTGGGCACTGGACGCCTCCATCCGCCACAGCACGGAAGCCGTACGAATTGCGCGGCTGAATTTCAGCTTGGGCCTGGCGCTGGGCGGGGCGGTGGGCATTTGCACGGCCACGCAGCGGAATCATTCGGCAACTATTCTGCGGCGGATCGGGGGACGGCCGCTAACCTTGGGGGACCAAGAAGTACCCTCATACTTTGACGATCAGTACGGGTGCGAAATTGAGGTAATGACTTTTGACTCCGATCTTGTGCCTGAACGGCACGCGCCCCATATCCAGGAATTGCAAGAGACCCTACATCGTACGGCTGTGGTGTGCAGCCAGGGAACGGGTTCAGCGTCCTTGATCAATCTGTTACGGGGCGTGGAGCACGAGGCACTACAGTCGCGGGCGGCGTAGGGGATTCCCTTATTCGCGACGTCGGCGCCAAACGCCGAAACCCATTAAGCCCAAACCAAATACTGCGGTCGTCACTGAGGCCGGCTCTGGTACGCCAACCCCCAAGGTCGCGGAGTAGGACGTACTAATGGTGCCGCCCGCGTTGATCGTAGCCAACAGTTGCTCCGGGCTCTGCCCGAGGAACTGCGCCGTGAATAGACCGGAGGCGATGCCGGAGTCTGCCCCATTCGTGGCGGTGCCGGTAAACGACATCGTCACGGTGGTGTTATTAGGATTGGTTCCAGAACGGGTGATCAACAACGGCGATCCGGCCACTGTGCACGATGCACCCACCGGAGCTCCAGGAGGGCACGCGGGGCCGCCTCCAGGCGCGAGAAAAGTCATATCGATAAAGAATCCGCTACGCGGTCCCAACAAAAAATCCACGAAGTGCGTAACGTTCGCGACGCCCGGTGGCACCGACAGATCTCGATTATCGCCCGCATTCGCCAAGCCTGCCGAATACCCCGAAAAGTACCCGGTTGCGCCGGTAATCGAGAATAGGCCATCCGCAGCTCCATTGCTACCGAAGTCCAACGAGGTGCCGGACACCGTGACCGAGCCAGTTATATCAAACGTGCCCATGATAGGTGCCGCTTGCGTAGTCCCCGCAGACGCCATGAAGGCGATGGCGAGTGCCAGCGGAAGATAAACACGAGAAAATAGTGATTTGCTTCGCACTTTATCGTCCAGCAGTGGGCTGGCACCTTCTTTTTCCCCAACAGCGTGGGCGGCATCGGATGTGAGTTCTTTAAGTGTGGTAATACTAGACAGCATAGCGGTCCCTTTCAGGAAGCGGGTTGCACGTGTATTGCCATTGATTGCGCGCAGGATAAATGAAGACGAATTATGCTGAGGCTGAAGAAGACAAAAGGGTCTTAGAATGAATGAAATACATGAGCATAGGCATAGGGAAGACGAAGTACCACTAAGTTGGCCCCATGACACTCCGGTTATTGCGACAGCCTCACGCGGTTGTCGTCTCGGGACCGTTATCCCGAGGATCTCCAACAGGATACGTGCAGAAAATGCCAGCGATGCAGCAAAAAGTGCCACTGTTGATGAGCTGGGCGTTCGCCGCTTACACCACACCCTTCTACCCCGGTCTTCGCTCTACCTGTAGGAATTTACAGTTATAACAAGGTAGCCCACGACTGATACAGTGCCGGGACTTCGAAGGAGGTGTCAAGTGTGAAGAGTTTGAGGAGACGGAAAGGCCGGGGGGGCGAAGGCGTCGGACGCCGGGTCAGGCGAGAGGGAATGAACTCAGTGTGACGGGGAGCGAACCCAGTCAGTGCAACCCAGTCAGTGCCAGGCATAATTACGGGAGCGCAAAACCTCAGTCCGGGAGGGCAAGCGGGAGCAAGGCAGCCGCCAAGGCCGTCCGGACTGCCACAAAACTGAGCCACAGGGTTACAGAGCGCTACGGGGCAGGGTATTAGCTGGCGACGGGCAACAAGGAACCCAGTCAGTGCGAACCCAGTCAGCAACCCAGTCAGTAACCCAGTCAGTGCAATGAACCCAGTCAGTGCCAACCCAGTCAGTGCAACCCAGTGAGTGCCAGGCATAACCCAGTAAGTGCCAGGCATAATTACGTGGCCACGATCCTGGAGGGGAGCGTTGGCAAGCAGGGCAACCGGGCGAAAATTTCGACCCGGCTGATTCAAGCATCGGACGGCTACCAATTGTGG
>JAYVRS010000742.1:0-17435 GCA_043776185.1 Bryobacteraceae bacterium
TCGCCGCGGCCATTCTGCCACCGGCTTTGTTTCACGCTATAGCTGGTGGTTTTGGTGGGCCAAAGGCAGTATCCATCTTCGTGCTTGGCCACCAGCACAATGTAGCGAGCGCCGGCGGCTTTTGCGGCCAGCACCCATTGCTCGGGATCGAGATCGGCTGGCTGGAAGACGTTAGGGTCCGCCGAGCCGTCGCCAGTCTCCTGGTTCATGAATGTGTTCGGCCCCAAGTGAATCAGAGCGCCAAACTCCAGCTCCTGCCAAGCCAGTTGCTGGGGCGACGGCTTTACTTCGGCCAAGTTCTGGGTGGGCGATTGAGCCCATAGAAGAGAGGTCATCAGGGCGAGTATAGGGAAGGTGTGCATGTGGTTTCTCATGATTTGGAAAGCGGTACAGTCGTTTGAGACGCGCCGCAATGACTAGCCTCTGGTTAACTAAATGTAACTTCACCTCTTTTGTCGAAACTTTTTCGAACTGCGGGCGCGGTTGGCGCGTATTAGCTGCCAGGATGTTACATATGCCGCGCTTCACCCTGCTTGTTTTGCCGCTCTTGCTCTCTTCCTGCGACTTCGATGGAATGCAATCCGACCGTTTTCGCGAAGATTTCCACATGAACTATAAGTTGGAGCCCGGCCAGCGGGTCTCCGTCGAAAACTCCAACGGATCGATCGAAGTCTCCGGCTGGGACAAGAACGAGGTGGACATCAGCGGCGAGCGATACGCGCCGACCGAGGACTATTTGCGTCAACTCAAGGTCGACGTGCAGGCCTCATCGACGGCGGTCCGAATTCGCACTTTGAAGCCGCCCCCGATGAACTGGCGCGGCGCAAACGGCGGAGTGAAGTACCTGATTCGCGTTCCGAAGCAGACCTTGCTTGATCGCATAGAAAGCACCAACGGCTCCTTGCGCGTCGACGACGTACAGGGCAATGCCCTCCTGCGGTCCACCAATGGCTCCATCCGGCTCTACCGGGCCCAGGGCAGCTATGACGTGCTGACCACGAACGGCTCCATTGAAATGTCGGTGCATTCCGGCGATGTGAAGGCGCGAACCACCAACGGCGGCATTCGCGTCGAGGGCCTCGAAGGATCGCTGACTGCCGAGTCTTCGAACGGAGCAATTCATGCGCGGATCACCGGCGTGGCGGCCCAACCCCTCCGGCTCGAAACGACGAATGGCGGCATTGAAGTTACCGTCGATAAGCAGCCGGCCGGGCTGCAAGCCAGTACGACCAATGGCACCATCACCGTGCGATTGCCGGCGGCCTTGAAGGCGTCGATTCGGGCGAGTGGTTCGTCGGTTAGTTCGGATTTCGACATCAACGGAGATGTGGAGAAGAAGCGCGTTCGCGGGACGATTAACGGCGGCGGTCCCCTGTTCGACATGAGCACCAGCAATGGGCGGATCCGGTTGGAACGCCTCTAATCGGTGGCCGGGTGATATCCTTTTGGGTTGACCCACTCACCGCTCACCGTTCGCGTCAATCCTCTCGATAACGTGGCCATTGCCGTAAGTCCCAATGGCTTGGCGCGTGGCACGCTGTTGCCTGAGGGCGTCGCGGTACGCGAGACCGTTCCGCAAGCGCACAAGGTGGCGCTATCCACACTTCCAGAAGGCGCGCCGATTATTCGCTACGGGCAGGTGATCGGCCATGCCGCGCGGCAGATCGAAGTCGGCAGTTGGGTGCGCGAAGACGTGATTCGGATGCCTTCCGCGCCCGACCTCAGCCAACTGTCGCTCGCCACCGCCGTGCCGACAGCTGCGCCGCCGTTGACCGGGTACACCTTCGATGGCTATCGCAATGCCGATGGCAGCGTCGGCACCAAGAACGTTCTGGGCATCACGACGACGGTGCAATGCGTGGCGGCGACCGTCGACTATGCCGTGGCTCGCATTCGCGCCGAGTTGCTTCCAAGATTTCCGTATGTCGATGACGTCGTCTCGTTAACCCATACTTACGGTTGTGGTGTGGCTATTGACGCCCCCGATGCCGCTGTGCCGATCCGCACGCTGGGCCACATTAGCCGTCACGCGAACTTAGCCGGCGATCCGTTGGTGGTAAGTCTAGGTTGCGAGAAGATGCAGCCCTCCCGTCTGTTCCCTCTCTTTGAGAGCGCGCCGCCCGAGGTGGTGCGCCTGCAGGATTACGCCGGTTTTGGCGAAATGATTGCTCGCATCATGGAGAGCGCCGAACGCCGTTTAGCAATCCTAGACCAACGCCGCCGCGTCAGCTGTCCGGCTTCCGACTTAGTGGTCGGATTGCAATGCGGCGGGAGTGATGCTTTTTCCGGAGTTACTTGCAACCCAGCCGTGGGTGCCATGGCCGACTTACTCGTGCGCGCCGGGGCCACCGTCATGTTCTCCGAAGTTACCGAAGTACGCGACGCGGTACACTTACTCACGCCGCGCTGCGCCACCGAAGAGATTGCCCGCGATTTAATTCGCGAAATGCAGTGGTACGACGCCTACCTCGACCGAGGTCGCGCCGACCGTAGCGCGAATACTACGCCGGGTAACAAGCGAGGAGGGCTCGCCAATATTGTGGAGAAGGCCTTGGGCTCTATCGCCAAGGCTGGTTCGTCAGCCTTAGTGGGCGTGGCGACGCATGGTGAAAAAGTCACCCGCAAAGGGCTCGTCTTTGCGGCCACTCCAGCGAGTGACTTCATCTGCGGCACCCAACAATTGGCTTCGATGAATTTGCACGTCTTCACCACGGGGGAAGGTACGCCCTATGGACTCGCGCTCGTGCCCGTCGTAAAAGTCTCGTCACGAACCTCGCTCGCCGAGCGCTGGCATGACCTGATCGATCTGGATGCCGGGCGGATTGCCACAGGCGAAGCGACCATCGACGAAGTAGGCTGGGAACTATTCCGTTTGTTACTTGACGTGGCCAGTGGCCGCAAGAAGACTTGGGCCGACCATTGGCGGCTCTACAATGCGCTAGCGCCGTTTAATCCCGGCCCCGTCACTTAGCGGAGCTCTCCACTTACGGCTCATTATGCCCGCCGGTGCATCCGTCCGGCCCAGGTAAGGAAGCGAAGTAACTCCTGCCGATGCTGCCAAGCGAACGCAAAAAACTGCTTCGCTGTAATCTCATCAGCGTGCAGACCCCAGTAAGTCTCCATGCGCCATCGCAGATAAGGGCTGGCCCATGGCCGAAGTGGATAGCCGCGCACCGAGTTCCACAGAAAGCTCAGCATACTAGCGAGTTTGGGAAAGCTTCTTTGGTTCGCGCTGATTCGGCGTGGCGAAGTAACCGGACCGCGTCCGCACCACAGGGTTGCTCGGCCCCTTCGCGGTTACCTTAATCGTTCGGTAACTGCCGTCCAGCGCCGCATTCAGCGGTGAGTAAGTAATCACATATTGGTTGCGAATGTCGTGGGCGACTTGAAGCGCCAACTTCTCTACTTCCTCAAGGCCATTCGGGAAGAAGCAAAGTCCGCCGGTAGATTCAGCGATCGCCTTCAGCGCGCGCTGGGCCTTTCGGGCCTCCCGAGGCTCTTCCTTCGATAACAGGCCGATCACGTGAATCACCACATTCGAGCGCCCGGTTTTGGCCAACAGTTTCTCCAAGGTGGTGCTGAAACTGGCGTTGTCGTTGCCGTCCGTAAGTAGCATCAGAACCCGCTTGTCGTGCTTGCCCTTCGCGACGTTATCGAGCGAAAGGCTGATCGCGTCATAGAATGCAGTGCCTCCGCGCGAATCGATCCGAGCCAGACCCTCTTCCATCTTCTTGATATCCGACGTGAACGGTACGTCCTCAAAAGCCTCGTCGTTGAAATTAACGATAAATACCTGGTCACGAGGGTTAGACGCCTTCACCATGGCGATTGCTGCCGCCTCCACCTTAGCCCGGCTATCACGCATAGATCCGGAGTTGTCGACGATCAGGCCCAGCGAAACCGGGACATCCTCGCGGAGGAAACCCTTAATCGGCTGTTCCACGTTATTTTCGAGCACCCGAAAAGCGCTTCGGGGTAAGTCAGTTACTAATTGGCCCTTCGCGTTGACCACGGTGGCATATAGCGGCACCAAGCGAGTATCAGATCGGAAAGTGGCCTCTGGTTCCTGTGCGTACGCGGCGACGGCGCTGGCGGCGGTTGTAATAAACAGTCGTCTACTGGGCAGGTGCATAGTAGCCTTGCCGCCACGCAGGCTTCAGCGGCGGCAATCCTTTCGGTTGAATCATTTTCACTTGCACGCGGCGGTATTTTCCATCGCGCTCCTGGTTGAGTGGCGAAAACCCCAGCACATACTGATTGCGCAGTTCAATGCTAATTTTGGCGGCCACATCCGGCAATTCGTTAATGTTCTCGATCGGGAAATGCCGCCCACCGGTTTGTTCAGCAACTTCCGTTAACAGACCCGGACCGCCCATCTCCTCCGCGGAACGGCCGCGGGCCGATACCGGTTCAAAAATACCGATCGCATAGATTTGGACGTCAGCTTCCCGGATTAGGTTCCGAATCTCGCTTTCGGTATAGCGTGACGAATTGTCGCCGCCGTCCGACAGAATAATAATGGCTTTCCGCGGATTCTGGGCTTTCTTCATCTGGGTCATCGCGGTGTAAACGCCATCCAGCAAAGCGGTTTTACCCTTGGCTTGGGTGAAGGTCAGCCGATTCTGAATCTCCTCCGTGGAGTGGGTGAAGGGCACCACGAGCTCGGGCCGGTCATTAAACTGCACCAGGAAAAATTCGTCCTCGGGGTTGGCGGTCTTAAAGAACTGTGCCGCAGCTTGCCGGGCCTTCTGCAATTTTGACCCCATGCTGCCGCTCGCATCGAAAACCAAGCCGATCGATAGCGGCGCGTCTTCGCTGGCGAACTGCGAGATCTTCTGCTCTACCTTGTCTTCGAAGAGCTTGAACTGCTCCTTCTCCAGGCCGGTGACGAAGCGGTTGAGCGGGTCGCGAACGGTGACATTGATCAATACCAAATTCGTATCGACCCGAATGTTGGGCACCCGCGCATCGGCTTCGGTAGGCTTGGGCGCGGCCGTGGACGTGCGCGGCTCAGTGGTCACCCGGGCGGGCGGCAGGGTGGTGGCCGGTGCATCCGGGGCCTTCGGTTGTTGGGCCGAGTCGGCCTTCTTAATCTGTTCGCTTTTGTCCTCGATGGAGGGCTGGGCATTATTCTTAACCCGATCAGCCGCCGGTAGCGCCATCGCCAGCAAAATCAGCAATCCAGTAGTGGGAAATCGCATCGGTCGCCATCCCTTTCGAGCCCGTTCGAGAATCTTCCCGAATCCTCTTCACAATATCATCAATCCTGAACGGCCCATCCGGCCCACTCGTGAACTTTTGCCGCCAGAAACCCGCCCGAAGTGGGGGGATTGTGTTAGCATCGAATGTGCCGCAGCGCATACTCGGCGTCATTCCTGCCAGGTTCTCTTCCAGCCGGTTCCCCGGTAAAGCCCTTGTCTCTATTCTCGGCAAACCGATGATCCAGCACGTATGGGAACGGGCACTCGAAGCGCGCTATCTCACCAATGTCGTGGTTGCCACTGACGATGATCGAATCGCCCGCGCTGCCCGCGCCTTCGGAGCCATCGTCCGCATGACGCGCAGTGATCATTTTTCCGGCACTGACCGCGTGGCGGAAGTCGCCTCGGCTGACCCCGCTTCCGTGGTGGTCAATATCCAGGGCGACGAACCGCTAATCGACCCTGCCGCGATCGACGCCGCCGTCCTCGCGCTGCTTGACAATCCGGATATCCCCATGGCTACGCTCAAGCGGCGCATTGAAGATCCCGCCGACCACGGCAATCCAAATGTCGTCAAAGTGGTCACCGACCGCGCGGCCAACGCTATCTATTTTTCCCGTTCCACCATTCCCTACCATCGCGGGACGCAAAACCCGACTACTTACTACAAGCACGTTGGCTTGTACGTCTATCAGCGCGATTTTCTCCTCCAATACTCCGATCTTCCTGTCGGTCCGCTAGAGACGGCGGAGTGCCTGGAGCAATTGCGCGCCCTCGAAAATGGTTATAAGATTCGCGTGGCAGAAACCGAGTATGAGTCCCTAGGCGTCGATACGCCCGACGATCTCGCCCGGCTGCGCGAGTATTTCGAAGCATCTTTGTCCCGGCAGTCCTTTCAAACCAATTCTGATTCACCTAACAATGGCTAAATATATCTTCGTTACTGGCGGCGTTGTTTCTTCCCTGGGCAAGGGGATCGCGGCGGCGTCCATTGGCTGCTTACTCGAAAGTCGCGGTCTGCGCGTCTGTATGCAGAAGTTCGATCCCTATTTGAATATCGATCCCGGCACGATGAGTCCGTTTCAACACGGCGAGGTCTTTGTCACCGACGATGGCGCGGAAACCGATCTCGATCTCGGCCATTACGAACGCTTCACCCACTCCCCCCTGTCCAAGGCGAATAACCTCACCAGCGGCCGCATCTACGAACAGATCATCATGAAAGAACGTCGCGGCGACTATCTCGGCAAAACCGTGCAGGTCATTCCGCACGTTACCGACGAGATCAAGAATGCCATGCGTAAAGTCAGTGTCGGCGTCGACATCGTCATTTGCGAAATTGGCGGCACCGTCGGCGACATTGAAAGCTTGCCATTTCTGGAGGCCATCCGGCAAATGCGGCACGAAGTGGGCCGCAGTAACGCTTGCTTTGTCCACCTTACCTTAGTGCCGTGGATCGCTGCCGCCCAAGAGTTAAAGACCAAACCTACCCAGCATTCGGTGAAGGAGTTACGGTCGCTTGGTATTCAGCCCGACATCTTACTTTGCCGTTCAGAACGGCCACTCGCTGACGATATGAAGGCCAAGATCGCGCTCTTCTGTGATGTCGATTTAGACGCCGTGGTCACTGTGATGGACGTCGATAGCGTCTACGCGGTACCACTCGTGCTCGCCGACCAAAAAGTGGACGACAAATTACTCCGCATCTTTGAAATGAATGCCGCGCCGCGAGATATGACGGCGTGGGGCGCTATGTTACAGCGCATGAAGAATCCTCGCGACGTCGTGGAGATCGGGCTGATCGGTAAGTATGTCGAGTATGAGGACTCTTACAAGAGCCTCAAGGAATCACTCATCCATGGTGCCCTGGCGCACAACCTGCGCATCGAATTTCATTGGATTGAAGCGCAAAACCTCGAGTGGCCCGCTTGCCGCCAGCTACTAAGTCAGTTCGACGGAATCCTGGTGCCCGGTGGCTTTGGCTCTCGTGGGATTGAGGGCATGCTGAACGCGATTCGCTATGCGCGGGAGGAGCGCGTGCCTTACTTCGGCATTTGTCTGGGCATGCAGACCATGGTGATCGAGTTCGCCCGCCACGTGGCCGGTCTCGCCGGTGCCGATTCCACTGAATTTAACCCCGCAGCTCCCCATCGTGTGATTTACAAGCTCCGCGAGTTACTCGGCGTCGACGAGTTAGGCGGCACTATGCGCCTCGGTGCCTATCCCTGTCACCTGGCCGAAGGCAGCTTTGCGCGGGCAGCTTACGGACAACAGGAAATCAGCGAACGGCATCGTCACCGCTTTGAATTTAACCGGGAATACGAAAAGATATTGACCGAACACGGTCTCAAGATCTCCGGTCAAACGCCAGATGGCGTCTATGTCGAGATCTGTGAACTTGCCGACCATCCCTGGTTCCTCGGCTGTCAATTCCATCCCGAGTTCAAATCGAAGCCGCTCGAGCCGCATCCCCTCTTCACCGCTTTCCTCGGCGCGTCGTACGCCCATCGTCAACAGCGACTCACCCGGTTGGAGCAACCGCTCTTCTCCCGATGACGAACGCAATTCAACTGTCCCCCGAGCTCACCCTCGGCGGCGGCGCGCCGCTCGCGCTGATCGCCGGGCCCTGTGTCATCGAAAGCGAGGAGCATTGCCAATACCTCGCCTGGGAAGTCGGCAAGATCGCCGGACCCTTCATTTTCAAAGCTTCCTTCGACAAAGCCAATCGCTCCAGCGCCGGTTCCTATCGCGGCCCGGGTTTTGAAGAAGGCTGCCGCATTCTGCGCGGTCTGCGGGACCATGGCTACACTGTGCTCACTGACATCCACGAGCCTTGGCAAGCCGGACCCATTGCAGAATGCGCCGATATTTTGCAAATACCCGCCTTCCTTTGCCGCCAGACCGACTTACTCGTAGCTGCGGGCCGCACCGGTCGAGCCGTCAATATCAAGAAGGGTCAGTTCGTCGCGCCCGGCGATATGCGGCACGCGATCGACAAAGTAACTTCCACGGGTAACCAGCGCGTATCGCTTACCGAACGCGGATCCAGCTTTGGTTACAATAATCTAGTCGTCGACATGCGCGGGCTCGTCATCATGTGTGACTTAGGCTATCCCGTCATCTTCGATGCCACCCACAGCGTCCAACTCCCCGGAGCTTCCGGTGCTACCAGCGGCGGCCAGCCGCAGTTCATTCAACCCCTGGCCCGCGCGGCGGCTGCCGTGGGTATTGATGGGTTATTCGTCGAAGTACACGAAGCACCGGAGCGGGCAAAATCGGATGGGGCGAATGCCCTTCGGCTTGATGAACTAGCCGGCTTGCTGGAACGTGTCCGGGCGGTGGCTCAGTTAGGCTCGAAAACCTAGCGGGCCGCCGGCTGGCTCGATTTCAGCTTAGCTGTATCCAGCACCCAGCGCCGCAAAATCTCATAACCCCGGTCGTTGGGATTGAATCGCTGCCCACCTTGATGGCCATCTTCCTTACCGCTCTGGACATTCAACGGCTTGCGCAACAACTTACTCGTTTCGACGCCCGTCTCATTCACGCGCTCCCAGAGAATTTTGTAATTCGTCCAAAGAGCCTTCTTACTCATGTAGCCATTATTGTTCGGCCCCGCCAACTCCATCGATGGCACCCGGCCCGGCACGGCATGGCAACCCAGACAGGATAACTGATCGTTCCGGTCCGCCCGGCTCATCTCCGGTGCGAACCAGTTCTGGAAATAATCCCAATTCTCTTTGGCCGCTACGCTTAGTGACTTCGCCTCGGGCGGATCCTCTTCATAAAACTGCGGCTGTTTCTTCCGCAGCACCGGCTCAACCATCGGATGCTGGCGTACCATCACGTCGTTGGCCAGCGACATCGCCGTGCTCCGCAAACGTCCGTCGACCGCCTTAGCCTCGAGCGTCCTAACGAGAAGTTGGGCGATCCGATTCTTCTGCTCGGACGCAATCGCTTCCCCCTGCAAAGGCGAATGTACTTCGGGAACGCTCAAGCCGTGGCGCAGCAACCACGATAAGCTTGGCAGCCAAAAAGCCTCGTCCATGGGCGTCACAAAAGTCGCCGGCATTTGCTGCAGCAACATATCGGTTTGTAAGTCCTGATTGCCGTGAACGGCTCCGGCCAGCGAGCGCGATACATACCAATCCAACGAATCGGGATCCATCTGCAAAGGCACCCGCGTGTTCTCTTCCAGCTTCCCGCGCTCGGCCGCGAAGGTTGGTAACAGAATCTTATAGAAAATTCTCTGCTGCTCCTCACTCTTGGGCAAGTTCCACCGCGCCCGTCCAAACAGCTTTAACAACGGTCCGGCCAATTCACCGCGCCTTTGCGTTTCGCCCGCCCCGCGATAAAACTGCTCCATCAACGGCTCCAGAAATTCCTGGGAACCCGGCAAGCTAATAATCCGGGGGTCGGAAATGGACGTCGCCGCCAAGGTACGGAACCCCTCCGGGCCCGAGCTCGAGGTATTCAACAAGCGCTTCTGCAGCGGATCGTCCATCACGTTCGCCGCTGACTCAATCGCGAAACGCAGCATTGCATCGTCCTTAGCGGCCTCGGCGCGTGTCCAGTAGGCCATCACGGCCTTACCCATCATGGCTGCAGAGTGTTCCGTTATGTAACCCATCTGCCCCGGGCCTCCATCGCCACCGGCCTGGCTATAGTAAGTGCCCGCAATCGCTACCAGACGGTCCACCATGCGGGGCGAAGACTGCTGGTCAAGCCGTTTTGAGATCGTCTCGAACAGCTTCGTTAATTCGGGATACTGATGCTCCGCACTCGGGTTGGCTTTCTGTCCATTGGCAATAAAAAGAGCCTCCAACTGATAGCGCTTAGCTTCTTCCGTCAACCAGTTATCCTCGACGCGATCAAGCGTAGTAAGAACTGCCGCATTCACCGCGTCCCGGATCGGCGGATTCCAGATCCACCAATTCCAAGCCGCCCGTGTCGACCACGCTCGCACTGCCGGATGCGGGTCGTCATTCATCATCCGCCCTAGCAAAGCACCCAACCGGGCAAAACCTACATTGGATCGCGTCATTACCGCGTCCGCTCGCATGATCAACGCCCCAGCGATCCCTTCCCGAGTCCGATCATCCCCACTTATGTACTTCGCGTAGAGATAGTCCCAACCCTTGTCGTCCAGTAAGGTTTGGCGCATACCCCAACGCGCTGCCTCACGAACCATCTTCACTCGATCGCCCAAGCTTGTAAGTTGCGAAGTAACTCCGCGTTCGTCATGAAGTCCGCCGAGGGCAATCTGCGCCCAGTAGCGCACCAGCGGGCTGGCGTGAGTAACTCCGGGTAACACCAGATCGAAAAATGCCGTGTCGCTAGGACGCAAGCCCAGTTGCGCCATCGCCCGAAAGCGTGCAATCGTATCTAACAAAGATTCACCGGCGACCGGCGCAAAATCATCCCTCACCGCCTCGCGGGGCGTCTCCGGATAGAGCCGCGCCAAAGCGTGTTCGGCATAGGCGGTGGTAACAAAGCCCGTAAGTGCATTGCGATTCCAGCGGCCAAAACTATCTTGCATTTTGAGTAAGCCGGCCACGCCGCGCTTCACCGCTGGGTCCTGATCCGTATAGCCCAGCGAAGCCAAAGCGGTCAGCGCCAGCGAAGTGGGTGCCGGGTCAATATCCTTGGGGTCCTGCGTCGTCGCCACCCAACTATCGCCATTACGCCGCCCCGGATCAAATCCCCACCAACCTTCCGGCTTCTGCATGGCCCGCAGCCGAGCCTCGTCCTCTGTAAGTTGACTAGTAACTCGTGCCCAGAACTTCTTCACTTCGTCCGTCTCGCCGCGTAACTTCACATAGTCCCCCGGGAAGACATCGCGAAAGAACAGGATGCGGTTCGCCGGATCGTCCGCGTACCGCACGTTGATTGCCAGAATGCGCGAGGCTTTCTCCTCCAGCGCCTTCAGGTACTTCTCATCGTGCGTATCATTCCAGGCGCGGCGCAGGATCTCGCCCGCAAATCGATAAACCACGGCCGCTCCGACATTGGAACCAGGTCCGGCGGCATTGATCCCGCTGGGGTCCGCCGACTGCAGCACATAATTCGCCGTCCTGATCTGCTGGGCCGAATGCAGACGCTGCGGGGCTATGAACTTCTCCGTCATCACCACATTGAAGCCGGCGGCGCGCGTCCCCGCCGGTCCATCGCCTAAATCCAGCGGTGAAAGACTTGTGTTATTCGCCGCATCCTGCAGGACGTTAGTCGGACGCAGACTCTCATACATCAGGTTCATCAACTGACGCATATCCATCACATTTTCCGGCCGATAGCCGTGAATCATCGCCCCCATTGGTCCCCACACGCCGGATTGCGTATGACAACTCATGCAATGCGTCCCCAGCAAAGATCCGGTATCGCGAATGCGCCGATCAACGGCGGCGCCGCGCGGCCGATTGAGTAACCAAGCGTGTACTTGGCTCGAATGGTCATACATGGCCTGCTTTACCGCGTAGCGTGGATCGGAGTAAGGCGCCAAACGCCGTAATCGTAACTCCACTTCGTAACCCGGTGAATTCGATTCGACGCGCAAATAGTAAGTGCCTCCCGGCTGTAAGGTGCGCGACATCGCCGTTCGATGTCCTTCTAACTGTTGATGTACTCGCTCGTTAGGATTCGCCCCTTCGCGATATTCCTGACCGTCGGCCGTGAAGATCTGTAACTGGGCCACTACCAAGGGATCGGGCAACGTTAAGTTGCCGGTGAAGAGTCGCGGCTCCTTGCCCTGGTATTCCAACCGGAACCAATCGTCGCCCGACTTACCGAACTGGCCATTATCAAAATATTCGAGGTCATCCGCGCCTCCGGTGATATGCAGTGTCTCGTCCTGGCCGGAGGCGCCCAAGGCAATCGGTTGCGCCTCGGCGATCGAGTTATTTGGTTCTAACTCGACATACATGCCCCGCGTGGAGACGCCGAGAGTTACCGGTTTTAGCGAAAGCGAAATTGCCGCCGTCTTACCGGCGGGCCATGGCGTGCGGCGGGGAAACCGATATACTTTCTGGACGGAGCCAGGCTCGCGCCATCGCGGCTGATTGAAGATGGCCTCTTCGTCCTCAACGACGGTGGCCTTCAGCGTGTATTTTCCCGTTCGGGGCGCGCGATAGAGCAAGTAGAAGTCCGGATCGAGCGCGTGCAAAACCTTACGGAATCCCCCAAACTCCACCGCGAGGCGTGAATTCGGCGGCAACTCTGAAGGTCGCGCTATGCCCGCGCTCACTTCCACGACAGCCCCTGCGGCCAGGGCCACATCCTCCGCCGCCGGACCCGGCAGCCGATAGGTGTGCTGGGCCCAGGCGGCCGGCGTAAGAAGTAAGAAAACCCAATATCGGTAGGTCATAGCGTATGGACGCTATTATATAATCCAGTCTACTCGTGGCGTAGGGCAATCGCCGGATCGACCCGCGACGCTCGCCGTGCGGGGATCGCACTCGAAGCCAAGGCCACCGTCAGCATGATCGCGGCCGCCACCAGTCCGGCCCAGACGGGCGAGGCCTTAAGCCCAGACAGTTGGCTGGCCATCAGTTGCATCGCTCCGTAGCTGAGCGCCAGGCCCAGCATCAGCCCCACGCTCACCAGCATCAAACTCCGCACAATAATACTTCCGAGGACGACGCCCGGCTCCGCGCCCAACGCCAGACGGATGCCGATTTCACGGCGTTGGGACGTCACCTCCCCGGCGAGCAAGCCATAAAGGCCAATGGCGGCAATGAGCAAAGCCGTGAGTGCAAATCCGCACAGGAGACTCGCGACGGTCTCGACGTCGGAAGTGGCACTGCGCAGTTCGTCGGTCAGCGGGCGGAGCGCGTCAATCGGCAGGAGCGGATCGACGGCGAGTACTTGCTGGCGCGCAACGGCCATTACGCCGGTGGACTCGCCGGCGGTTCGCAAGACGAAATTGGCCAGGGGCCAGTAGGTGTTGGTGAAGGGGAGAAATGCCTCGGCGGCCGCGCGCGCTTGGCCCGGCTCCTGGCGCAGGTTGGCCACTACGCCGGTAATCGTCGTCCATCGCGGCTTTTCGCCTAGGGTCCGCTTAGTATCGAAGGTGAACTTGCGGCCGACGGGGTCCTCGCCGGGAAAGAAAAGGTGAGCGAACGTGGAATTGACCACGCATTCGGGAACGTCCTTGGCGCGCGCAGTGAACATGCGACCGGCGAGAAGTGGCACTCCGAGCGTGGCAAAGTAAGTGTCGCTAATGGAGCGCTGCGAGACGGGCAAGTCTCGCAACCCCGGGACGAGATCCCGCCCCGGGATCTCGATTTGCCCGGACTGGGTGGTGCCTTGGAGGGGCAATCGGTCGACAAAGCCCACGGAGGTTACTCCCGGGATCGCCGCGAATCGGTCGAGCGTTGCTTGGTAGGTTGCGTCGAGTTTGTTCTTACTCGTATCCCATGGGAACGAATAACTGAGTACCACGATGCCTTTCGGCTCAAAACCCAGCGGCGTGCGGATCGTCGCCACTAGGCTTTCCGTGAATCTCGCGGCGCTGGCTAGTAAGACGGTAGATAGTGCTACTTGTAACATGACGAAAGCGGGGCGCAGCCAGGTACGGCGCGTGGCGCGGGCGCCTTCGCGTAACTGGTCAGCCGTCGATGTACTAACGCCGCCGAACGCGGCGGGCAATCCGCAGAGCAAGCCGGCTAACAGCGCGAGGGCCAATGAGAATAGACCAACTCGACCGTCCAACTCCGCCAGATGGACGCGCGGCAATCCGGGAGGTGAGAGATATTTGAGTAACTCGACGCCCCAATAAGCCACCAATATTCCGCCACCACCGCCGAGTAGGCCCAGCCACAGACTTTCAAGAAGTTGCAGGCGTAGCAAAGTGGCGCGGCCCGCACCCAGAGCTGAACGTACCGCGAATTCGCGTTGACGTTCACTCGCGCGAACCAGCAGCAGACTGGCGATGTTCGCGCACACCACGAGTAACACGGCGAGGATGGTGGAGAGCAGTAACCAGAGCGGTCTTCGCGCCTCGCCCGTGGTGGCCTCGATCAGCGGCTGGGCCAAGGCCGTTAGGCCGGTCTCCGTGGCCGGATACTGAGCGCTAAGTCGAGCGCCGACGGTGGCCAATTGGGGCTTCAGGCTCTCGATCGTCTGGCCGGGCTTGAGACGCGCCACCAAGTCGAGCCAGTTGCCCTCGCGCCGTGGCGAATTGTACTCTTTAGCCGCGGCGGCGAACATATCCGCACGCGTGCCATCGGAAAACGCGGCCGGCATGACACCCACCACCGTGTAAGGCTTTTGGCTCAAGTTAATCGTGCTCCCCAGCACTCGCGGGTCGGCCCGAAACTCCGTTCGCCAAGTTCGATCGGAAAGCACCACGACGTTCTCTTCCCACTCTCCGTAAGCCCGGCCCAGCCGGGGCGCGACGCCCAGGATGGCCAACAGGGGTCCGATGCTGCGTTGCACGTCGAAGCGACGCGGTTCACCGCGTCCGCTCAGTACGACTCCCTCGCCGTAAAGGCCCGCCACGCCCGTCACCCCGGTAAGCTGGCGATGCCAATCCTGCAGACGAGCCGGATTGCCTCCCAAGCGCTGCCCGCGAATCGACTCCTGAATCTTCACCACCCGCTCTGGTTCAGGGTAGGGAAGCGGCTTCAACAACACCGTATCCACCACGCTGAAGATGGCGCTGGTGGCGCCGATTCCCAGGCTCAACGATAGAATCGCCGTCACGGCCAGCCCCGGACGATTCGTGAGTCCTCGTACCGCAATGCGCGAATCCCGCATCAAGGCCTCGAGCCAAGCAAAGGCATCGACGTCGCGCGTCTCTTCCCGCAGACGCATGCGCGCCCCGAAGCGCACTTGAGCCTCCCGCCGTGCCTCCGCCGGAGTCATCCCTCGGGCGATGTTCTCCCGCGAGCGCTCCTCAATATGGAAGGCAAACTCATCGTCAGTTTCGCTGCCCATCGCGTCCTTCCGCAGCAGTGTGTTTGCCAAACGACGGAACCATGCCATCTTATTGCGCCCATCCCAGTACCAGCCCGACGCCCACCTTCAGCCGTTCCCAGTTCTCCGCCTCCTGCCGCAGCCGCTCCGCGCCTGCCTTGGTCAGCGAATAGAAACGGGCCTTGCGGTTCGTCTCCGTCAGCTTCCATTCGCTCGCAATCCACCCATCCTGCTCCATCCGATGCAGCGCCGGATACAGCGACCCCTCTTCCACCCGCAGCAGTTCCCGCGACACCTGCTCAATCGTCTGGGCAATTGCATAGCCATGCTTTTCACCATTTCCAAGCGTTTGCAGCACCAGCAGGGTCAACGTCCCTTGAAGAATATCTTGTCGTGATCCACGCATACATAGGATCCTACACCTAGAGTCCTATGCCTAGCAAGCTCTATTTATACACTCACGTGAACTTTAGGGAATTACGCAAGTACTCACCCGCGTAATGGCAATAGAGTGAATGTTTTGCGGCCGATTCGCCTCGAATTGGACAAGCCCCTCCTAGTTGACGCCCGCCGCCCACGTCGCTCCCCGACGAATCAATTGCGTCGTCCCATCGTTACGCTGGCTCTCCAGCGAATGTCCCAGCACCGTCTACCCACCCGGTAAACCATCGCCATGGGCTCGTCACGGCCCGTTTTGCGCGACCGCGCCGTGGCTAGCACCTCCACCTTCCGCGTACCCACCCGGCCAAAAATAGAGTTCATCGGTTGTCTCGTAGCTAGCCAAGCCTCGTGTCAGGGCATGGGGCCCGATGTCGACGCGGAACTTACCGTAAGGGTCGTGGCCGACAGTGGGCTGCGAGTGGTCCCACACGCGCGCCACGATGTCGCGGTAGCCAGGCCAGTCTGTGCCCGGAGACATGGGTGGCGAATGGTGAAAGGCACCATTCGCAAAGTGAATCACCGCCAAACCGCCGCCGCGCTTGAGATAGCCAACCAGCCCGGCTTTGGCCGCCTCTGGTAGCCCGGGGCTGTACAGTTGGCATAGTGCAGTACCAGCAGTTGAGCCGGGTGGTCGTCGCCCGTCGGCAGCAGCGTCCGCACCGGCTTGGGGACCAGCAACCGATTCGTCTCCTCCACCATCGAAGCCTCAATACCAGCCGCCGGAACCTCAATCCCGGCGCTCCAAGCGATCAGGTTCAGAAAGTATTTGCGGTAAGTCAGCACCTGTCAATTCGAGCAGCAATGGCCAATCGACGTGCCGAAACCCCGGCCGTGATCGGGACGTTCCACCGTCCAACCCACGGTTTGCGAAGCCGGTGTGCCACCCAGCACCGGCACGCGCAGCAAGGGCTCCCAGCCCGTCAGTTCGCTCGGAAAACGAATCTGGTAGTAGAACTCTTCTTTCAAATCGAACGGCGCAATGCCCCGTAGCGCCGGATGGCCCGCACTCGCCGGTTCCACCCGCGTTTCCAGCGTTTTGATCGCCGAATACCAATGGCGCGCTGCCGTGTCGCCCTGCCAATCGAAGTAGCCGCCGCTCCATGCGAGAATTTAGGAACGATAGGCGTCGGGCGCAAACGTCGAAAAGTGAATGAGTCCGAATCCGCAGCCCCGTTTCATTTGCCGTTCGATGATCGCCATCCGCGCCGGAGTCATAAACGGCACTGGACTGCCCAAATGCCCGTCCTGTCCATCGGAAATCGTCACAATGGAGTCCGCCGTATCGAGCGTCGCCGCGTTCTCCGGCCAGCCGTTGAAATGCAGTTCCACCCGCGCACCGGGCGTGCTGCGCTCCAGCATCACCTTGAGTAGTTTGGCGCTCTTCAGATACTCGTGCGCCCCCGGCGGATGGCTCTTGCGGCCGGCAAGGATCACGATCTTCTTCGGCGTCGCGGCCCGCGCCCCCGGACTCACCGCCATCGCTAAAAGTAACAGCCAAACGAATCGCATGTGACCCATAGTGTATCCGCTATCCTTGAGGTCGATGAAAGCTGAAGCCGCAATTCTTTTTCTCCACGGCGTGACGCGGCGCGCCGAAACTTTTGCGCCCATTACCGGAACCCTGGGCGAACACTATCACCTCCACCAGCATGACTTTCGCGGCCATGGCGAATCGCCTCGCCGCGGACCCTATCGCGTCATCGACTACGTAAAAGACGCCGTCGACTTTTTGGATGTGGTGCCCCAGGAACGGGTCTTTGTTTATGGCCATTCCCTCGGGGCGATGGTGGCCGCCGCTCTCGCCGCCAAACGGCCCCAGCGGATCACCGGAGTGGTGCTCGAGGATCCGCCCTTCCACACCATGGGCCAGCGCATTCATCAAAC
>JAYVRS010000743.1:0-4719 GCA_043776185.1 Bryobacteraceae bacterium
CCGACGGAGCCGATGGTTTCTTTACTCAACTAAAGAACAACACCGATGTCCCCTCATTTTCGACTTTCGATCCTGTCTCAAGAAAGGGGTGCACTCCAGCCTCTCAGATCCGATTTTCTACCGGCAATAGCCATAAGTCCCTTACGGAGAGAAAGATAATTCCCCCAATGGGCATTGGGGTCCCCCCCTAAGGAACCCACGGCCCCCTTCCCCCTGCCCCACAAGGGAAAATGCCGAGATGGCGGAAAGGGACGGAACCGCGAGACGCTGATCCCCAGTGCCACGCGACCCTTACCCCTACTTGCCGTCCACCGAAAACGACAGAATGACGTTGCCTGGCATGCCGCCCCACTGGCCATAGCCTGACATCACATAGACCATTCCACCGGAGATGATCGGTCCGGAGGCATCCATGGAGCCTCCACGCGCGGCGAGGGAGTTTACGGTCGGAAATGGGCGTGCCGTATCGAAGTCCCAGAGAATCTTTCCGGTCGTGGTGGAGTATGCCCGCAGGTGGCCGTCGACCGAACCGGAGAATACGGCACCGGCGATGGCACTCACCGGGGCCGCTTGGGCCGGGCTGCAAGGACGGCGATCGCCGCACCCGGGCGCCGGCGTGTGCCACAGCCGCTCGCCGTTGTCCGTGCGGAAGGCGAACATGCCGCCGCCTTTGGCGGGATCGAAGGTCTGGACGATGTTGTTGGTACCCGGCCGCCGCTCACGAGTGAAGCGAGAATCGGACAACGCGACGTAGACGCGCTCCTCGCCGGAAGCCGCTCCCCATTGAATCCCGCCGTGCACCCCGCCGTCACCCAACCGGGCTTGCCAAAGCAGATGGCCCTGCCGGTCCGGATCCACCGCATGGAGCATGCCGGACTTCTGAGGCAACAGCAGCGCTCGCTTGCCGGACTTCAAAGTCGCCAGAATCGCGGGGGCGGCGAAGTCGTGGTCGGGGCCGTCGGAATCTGGACAATTCACCTTGTCGGGCAGGGGGCAGGAACTGTTGTAGGCGTCGCCGGCGGTGAATTGCTTCGACCACAGGACCTTGCCGGAATCCATGGCAATCGCCATCACCGCGTCGCTGGTGGCCGTGGGTGGATCGGAATAATTGTCGCCCGTGGTGATATAAACGGTGCGCCGCGCGGCGTCGATCGTGGGCGCCGTCCAGACCGCGCCCCCGGATGGGCCGATCACCGCAGCCCCGCGCTTGGTGGGCGGTCGAGGCTGCGGAGTTTCAGCGATGGTGTGAGTCTTCCAGTGGACCTTGCCCGTAGCCGCGTCCAGCGCCATCAAGCTTCCCCGGAACGTGCAGCACGCGTAACCCGGGATGATCGCCCGGCCCTCTTCGCTCGAAGAAACCGGAACATAGAGGCGGTCTTCGTAATGGACCGGGGTGCCCGTGATGCCGGCGGCGGGATGATCGTCGGCCCGCGTCTGCCAAACGACTAGGCCGTTGGTGGCGTCGATCGCATAGACGATTGCCGTGGAGTCTCCGACGAAGACAAGTACGCGTCCGCTAACGGCAGCGACGCTGATTCCCGATCGCACGCTACCGCCCAGTTGGGTTGCCCAGCGAGTACAACCGGAGGCCGCATCCAGCGCGAAGACCGTACCGTCCTGCGCCGCGGCGAAAAGTCGCCCTTGGTAGACCGAAGGTTGCGAGCGAAGGCTGGTGGAGTCGAGAAGGCCGAAGGCCCACTTGAGTCTCAATTTGGGAACGTCCTCAGCCGTCAGACCCGCGGCGGCGGGAGTTTGAAATCGACTGTTCCGAATATCCGCGCCCCAGAAGCTCCAAGAAGAGGCGTTCGCTCGCGGCCCGGGCGCTCGATCCGGCCCTTGCGCTGGGCAGCGATTGGCCAGCGCGTCCGCCGAAGTGACGACGGCTATCTTCGTGCCCAGCCAGTTGGCCACCGCCGAACGCTCCGACCGGCCGAGTTCGAGCCCCTGCGCGCGCATGGAACCACTTTCGAGCGCCCGCAGAATCGCTCGACTACTCATTTGGCGGAGCGTCGCAAGGGTAGGGACGCGGGGGATATTCGACGCCTCGTGGCAGGTCGCACATCGCTGGCGAAAGACACCAGCCGCCAGTTCGTCCTCGGCCCCCGCAACTATTTGGCTAGCCCACAGCCCGGCGGCCAGCCACAGGATCGCCGGCCTCCGAATTCCCTGAATCTGATTGCGGTTCATCTCATTCCCCCTGATCAAGATATAACGGATAGAGCAACAAGCGGTAGGGGTTTGCGATCATCCATTGGATCGGGCTATCGAGCATCTACCGCCCCGTGCATGCCCGTGGAATGCCCTGTTTCTGCAAAGATCGGATGGAGAGGGCGGTGGAGGAAGGCGAAGGATTTTGACCTGAGTTGTTTTTGGTCGAGGGTGGAAGCGTCGCGTTCTCATCGCGGGATGCGCGAGGGCGATCTTGAGTTGGCGCGCTCAGGAGAAACCCTGGGTTGACGGCGAGGTCGGCCCGCCGAACATGTGGCCTCAGGGGATTTCCACAGGTGTCTAGCTGGGTGGTCGTTGAAGAAAATGCGCGATGGAGCTGGAAATCCGCACTACGATGGAAGCAAGCTACTGCGATGGCATATTAGATACTCTTCATGCCGTTCCATCGACTTTGCGGCATGAATGGCTGGCCCCTTACCTGGCACTTCAATAAACGGTGCGCGCCACTAATTGGGAGGATTGAGAATTCGGGACATGACTCTCCGTCGGCCGAGGGCGAGCGCTCCGCCTGCCCCGAGCACCAGTGCGAGCGAAGACGGCTCCGGTGCCGCGGTTGCTTGCAACGTCCAGGTCCCGGGCGTCACATCATTCAGGGCGGTGGTGCCCTGCACGCTCCGGTTGGCATAGAGATCGAAGAAAGGTAGGGAGGAGTGTACCCCGTCGTTGTAAAACGCCAGGGAAGGTCCTACAGTTTGCAACCCACTCGCGTTGGGGCCGACATTCGTCGAAGCACCAAAGTTCCAGCGGCTGATATTGCCTGACGCATCAGTTTGAAAAAAGAAGACCCCGGGATTGAGGCCGCCCATCAACGAATCTAGGCTATGAATCCCATCCGTGATGGACCACGAAAGGGGGCTGATGGCACCGAAGGGCAGCGAAGCGGCTAGCGGTGCGTTCAGCGTCATCGACGCAGTGATGAAGTTTGCGGACGTGACGCCCGTCGCTCCAAAGAAATTGTTGAACGGATTGCCCGTGAAAATGTAGGTCGCGGCGGATAGCGGCGTCGCGAGTAGGAGCGGAAACAGAAATCTGGTCATACACCCTCCGAAATTCATAGTCGCCAGTGTATCAAAACTGGCAGGTCCACTAAGGGGTCGGTGTCAAAGACCCTGTTACCCCGATCTCGTAGGGGGCTCGTCCCGTCCAACTGGCGGTGATCGTTCGCGCCACCCAGCGCCGCTTCGCCGTCTACGGCAACTCCCATGTCGTGAAGACTCGCGAACCCCTGTGGAACAAGGTCATCGGGCTCTAGCCTACCGGCCTACCGGCTCCAGCCATGAAATGGACCCGGTTTGGCCGAATATTGCACATAATGATGCCCCTGCTCCTCTTGTTTCCGCTGTTCACTCTTGGTGCCGAGCTATTGCGAAATCGTGCTCGGCACTGGGAAATCCTGGTACCGCTTCGCGCGATAGCTTCCGGGGCAACGGGGCCAACCCCACCGTCCGAAGACCCCCGCGACTCTCTAGCTTGGCTCGATGCCTTTCAAGAGCCAACATTGCCCACGGCCAAGATGGGAACAAGGCGCGGGCGCTTTTTTGCCTGCGGATTGGAAGCTTCTTGTGTCGGATCTTACGACAATAGAAAATCCCCCCCCTATCCGACGCCCGTAGCTCCTATAAACCCTGTATTTGCCACCTTACTAACCTTAGCCAAAGTTTGGACGCTGGCGTGCTTCAAGTTGTTAAGACTTACTGGTTCCCAGAAGTCGACTCAAACCAAGGAGAGTAATATTCGTAAATCTTTTTCAATAGCTGTTCTAGCTCTGGGACTAGCTTGCCCGTCGATCACTTTCGCTCAAAGCAGCGATGACAAGATGGGAAAAGACAAGATGTCCAGCAAGGGCATGTCCGATAAGAAGATGTCCAATCAAGAGATGATGGACAAAATGAAGATGATGTCCGTCGAAGATAAGGCTGCGATGTATGACAAAATGGCGGACTAAGACAAAATGGCCGCGCAGGAAAAGGCTGAGGCCTTCGACAAGATGCCGATGGAGAAAAAGATGATGATGACGAAGCGTCCTTAGCTGAGAACTCTTCATGCGTTGTGCCGGCTCGACCGGCACAACGCTTCACCCGCTAAAGTGACGTTCGGCAACGAACGTCGATTCGAACGGTTCCCGGTTAAAGTTTGCTTAGGAGTTTTACCGTGAACAAGAAACCAATTCTTTTTTCCTTCCTGCCATCCCTGCTGTTTTCCATTCTAGGCGCAACTCAACTTTCAGCTACGCCATTCGACGATTCCGGCCGCGACCGGCGCCAATGCGACGAGGAATGTCGTGAACGCGCCGCAAGAGCCCCCGGTGCCGTTTTCGCGATGACCAATCGCGCAGCCAACAACGAGATCGTGGCCTTTGCGCGTCAGGCCGACGGAACGCTATTCCAGACGCCCCCTCCGTGCCAACATGACTGAGACACTCCTCGCTTCCTAATTACAGAGCAGGGCGAGAAAGAATCTCTTGATGAACAACCAAAATTCCCACACTTC
>JAYVRS010000744.1:0-4711 GCA_043776185.1 Bryobacteraceae bacterium
GGGGTACTGTGCCCCACCGCTTAGCGCGGCGGGCTAAGGAGGGCTACCGGTTGAGATTGCAAAGGGCTGACGACGGGCGATGCCGCGGTCCTGCCGCACCGTCAGCCATTGGTTGGCGGCGACCTCGCCGTAGTCCTTTGACGTGCCGTCCGGCCAGCGGACGTTTAAGCGAGCTTTGGCTGCGGTGCCCAGCCCAAAGTGGACGCGCAGATCGCCGTGCGAAATGTGAAAGCCGCCGCTGCGGACCTCGTCGATCATCGCGCGGCCATTGGCCGTTAGCGTCACGCGCGCCCCGATCGCGTCGCGGCCGTTGGCTAGCTTTACCTCCACCAGCATCGAGTTTCCTAGCGCCGCCCGGTTTTTCCACAATGAGGGCGGTTCGTGCAGATTGACCACTACCACCTCCAGCGTGCCGTCGTTGTCGAGGTCAGCCGTGGCCAGGCCGCGCGAAGCGTGGCGCTCGGTGATCGCCGGTCCGGCTTGCGCGGAGAGGTCGTAGAATTCGCCATCGCCGCGGTTCCAATAGAGCGTACGCTCCTGCGCAAACTGCTCTTTGATGCCGGCGGTATCCACCTCGGGATAGACGTGGCCGTTGACGTGCAAAATGTCCTTCCAGCCATCCTGATCGACATCGAGAAAGGCCGCGCCCCAGCCTAGAAACTTCGTATGAATGCCCAGGCCGGCGCGCACCGTGACATCGGCAAACGACATCTCGCCCAGGTTGCGATAGAGCGTGGGCGTGTCGTCGGAGAAATTGGTTTTGAAGATATCGAGCTTGCCATCGCCGTCGTAGTCGCCGGCGGCGGCACCCATGCCGGCTTGCTCGCGGCCGTCTTCGTTTAAGGCCGCCCCAGACATGATGCCCTCCTCGGCGAAGGTGCCATTCTTCAAATTGTGAAACAGCAGGCTGGCGGTGGAGTCGCAAGCGACAAAGACGTCGGGCCAGCCGTCGTTGTCGTAGTCGCCGGTGAGGACGGTGAAGCCATAGTAACTCTTGGCGGTGGCGACGCCCGCCGCTTTCGAGACATCAGTGAACTTGCCGCCGTCGTTGCGCAACAGCGACATGCTCTCGCCCGGCAACCCGCGCGGCCCGCAGGCGACGGGCAAACCCTTCCAGAGACATTGGTTTTTCGCGCCCGGCTTGGGGGTGTTGGCGGGGTTGAATTCGAGATAGTGGGCGAGGAAAAGGTCGAGGTCGCCGTCGCGATCATAGTCGAGGAAGGCGCAGCCGGTGGTCCAGCGGCCTTTCGCCTGCGGGGGCAGCTTAGCGGACTGGTCGCTAAACGTGCCATCGCCCTGATTGTGCAGCAAGGTATTCGGCCCCCAATTGGCAATGACGAGGTCGAGGCGACCGTCGTTGTCATAGTCGCCGGCGCAGGTGCCTTGGCCAAAACTGGTGGACGGAATCTGAGCCTTCTCGGTGACGTCGGCGAACTTCAGTTGTCCGAGATTGCGGTAGAGATGATGCTTGGCCCCGCGGGGCAATCCCTCAGCGTTCAGAAGACCGGCGTTCACTAAAAAGATATCGACTAAACCATCGCCATCATAGTCAAACAGGGCCAGACCATTGCCGGTGGTTTCGACGATGTAGCTGTTGTGTTTCGGGTTACCCGAGATGTTGATCGCCGTGAGGCCGGCGGATGCGGCGACGTCACGGAAGTCGACCTTTGGGGGTTGCTTGCCTTTGGGTAAGGGTCGAGCGGGCTGGGCCGCTCGGCCGCTGGTAGCTGATCCGCCCATGGTCTGATTGGACTGAGACCACAGAGCCAGCGCGGCTGCGGCGATCACCAGCAGATAACGAAAGGAGAGCATGCGCTCTTAGTGTATCGGCTGTTACTTGTTGACGTTCTGGCTCATCGAATTGAGCGACGGGCTGATGAGGGCTTCGCGCATTTCGGGTGGCGGATTGTCGAAGACGTCTTGCAGTTGTCGCACCATTTCCGGGTCCCGCCAGCCGCGCTTCACTTCTTCTTGCAGAATGCCCATGGCTTCGTCGTGCGAAAGCGCCGGCTTGTAGGGACGCGCCGTGGTGAGCGCGTCATAAATGTCCACGATCTGCAGGATGCGCGCGAGGTAAGGAATCCGCTCGCCGGCCAGCCCGTCCGGATAGCCGCTGCCATCCCAGCGCTCATGGTGGTTGCGCACGATCGGCAACACCGGAGCCAGACTCTTCATTCCCCGGCAGATATCTTCGCCGCGCCAAGTGTGCGACCGCATCACTTCCCACTCGTCGTGGGTCAACAGTGAGTCCTTAAACAGAATCGCATCCGGCACACTGATCTTGCCGATGTCGTGCAGAAAGCCGCCCCGGTAGAGAGCCAGCAGTTGCTCGCGCGGCAAGCCGAGCCGCAGGCCCATCGCTACCGCGTAGGTGGCCAAGCGTTGGCAATGCGCACCCGTATAGTGGTCGCGCTGCTCCACCGTTTGGGCCAGAGTGAAGAGAATCGACTCCACCTCTTCCAGCGAATCGATCGCCGCTTTGTGCCGCAACATGGCCGTGACGCGGGCTCGCAATACCGCCGGTTGCAGAGGCTTCAACAGAAATTCGTCCGCGCCCGACGCAATACCGGCAATTTCGTGCTCGCTGCCCTGCACGCTGGTCAGCATCAGGACGGGCGTGAGGTAGGTCTTCTTGTTGGCCCGGAAACGTTGGCAGAACTCGGGCCCGCTCATCTCCGGCATGATGAACTCGCAGATCACCAAATCGACCTTTTCCTGGCTGACAATGGCCAGCGCTTCGGAGGGGCGTCGGCACTCCAACAACTTGTAAAGCTTGGATTGCGCAGCCCGGCCGCCTTGCAACATCGCCCGGATCATCCGGCGATTGATTTCGGCGTCATCGACAATCAGAATGGTCGACGAGTCCGTGGGCCCGGTGAAGAGAATCTCCGGGGTACAGGACAGCCCGAGCTCTCCCGCTTCCAGCGGTGCATGGGCGCGAATTGGTATGTATGGTGTAGCCACCGGCAAGCAAGTCCTCAACGACAGGCTTCCGCCCTCAAGATCTCTATCGGTCGGCACTCGCCTCTTAATTAGTCCAACATGCTACTAATAAGGTCATGCGCCTCTTCTTGCTTCTGATTGCTACTACTCTTGCCTGGGGGCAGAGTACTCCCCTTTCCCAAGGCGAGCGTGACCGGGCCATGAGCTATCTCCACGCCACCCAAAAACAGGTTTCGGATACCATCGCCACGCTGACCCCCGCTCAACTCGACTTCCACGCCGGCCCCAATCGATGGTCGGTGGGCGATTGCCTCGAGCACTTGGCCCTTACCGAAACCGGGCTCTTCGGCATGCTGAATGGCCAGGTGATGGCCTCCCCCGCCGCCCCCGAGAAGGTGGCCCTCACGGCGGGCAAAGACGACGCGGTCATCAAAGCGATCTCCTCGCGCGAAGTGAAAGCCAAGGCCCCCGAAATGTTCGTCCCCAGCCATAAGTGGAAAACGACGGCCGAGACGCTGGCCGCTTTCCGTGCCGCCCGCCGCGTCACGATTGCTTATGTGGAGACGACGCCGGCCGATTTACGACTGCACTTTATGCAAATGCCGGGCATGTTGATGGACGGCTATCAAGTCATCCTCATGATCGGCGCGCACACGGAACGCCATCTCGCGCAGATGAAAGAAGCGATGGCCGACCCTGCCTTCCCAAAAAAGTAATATGACGACCCTCGAAGAAGCCGTTACGCAATTAGCCCAAAGCGATGCCGCGCTCCGCGAAGCCATCGCCCCCTTGAAAGACGCGCAATGGAGTTGGAAGCCCGACGCGGCCACCTGGTCCATTGCCGAAGTCGCCGAGCATCTGGTGCTGGTGGAACGCGGCATTCTCTCTCGCCTCCGCAGCGCCCCCGCCGACGGCTTCGAGAAGACCGAAGGTAAGGAGCAGCTGCTGGGCAAGCTGACCCAGCGTGCCGTCAAGTTCCCCGCGCCCGCCCGCCTGGTGCCCATCGGCAAGTACGAGGCACCCGCCGATTTTGAAATGGAGATGTCCACCGCCCGTACGGCCACGCTCACCTGGGCCCAGGATGCCGATACGCAATTGCAAAAACACGTGATGCCCCACCCGGCTTTCGGCGAGCTTCACGGCCTGCAGTGGTTAGTCATGATGGCCCAACACACCCTGCGCCACATCGCTCAAATCCGCGAAGTGATGGCCCATCCGGAATTTCCGGCGGCTGACTCCGGCGCGGCATGAGCAATCATTGGAGTTTTGTAGGCGGTGATCGCGGCGTGCGGAAAGTGACCCAGATGCGCGCTTTTCGCGGTGCGCCTTTGGAAGCCGTCGAGCGCATCGAGATCATCAACGGCCTGCCTCAAAAGCGCGATGAGGGCACCGTGGAGTCTCCAAGGCTTTACCAGCAACGTCCGTTACGCCACGGTCGACGAGATCAAAACCCTCAACTGCAGCTGGAGTATTTGTCTTTGGCTACGACGGGAATGCGAGATTAACGTCGATTGCGGATCCCCTCGCACTGATCCGGGCGGGGGGCGGTTAGCGATGACGCGTCCCTACCGCGACCTGGAAAGTTTTCTAGAGGGTTGGCGGAAAACCGTCTTTCAGTGTATCCAAGCACTTGGCTCCAATACTTGAAGAGCATCTGGCACCAGGCTCTGCCAACCGGCCAGAGATGCGGACAGGGGCCATCGCCGTGAGCGGCGATTGACCGAAACGAAGTGCCGACGGCAAGGGGTGCGCCAAAAATCAGCAGCAA
>JAYVRS010000745.1:0-4704 GCA_043776185.1 Bryobacteraceae bacterium
ATGAAATCCGCGGCGAGGGATGGCGATATGGCCGCGTTTTTTCATGCCGACCTGCTCTTTCACCGGGTCGTGTGGAAGGCCTCCGGTAATGTGTACGCCGCCAAGGCTTTAGATACCGCGTTAGGGACCCTGTTCGCTTCCGGCTTGGCGCGCAGCGAACGGGCGGCCAAGGCCGGAAACTCGGTACCCATCGACCGTTTGGCCGAGGTGGAGAAACACCGGCGCATGGCCAAGGCGATTAAGGCCCGTGACGGTGCACTCGCCACGCGGATATTGCTCGAAATCTCGACCGGGTTTGAAAGTCACTTTGAGCCCGACGGTGCGTAGTCAATTTTGCAACGGTACGCCGCGCGTGATATGTTGTCGACCGAAGCTATGCAACTTTTTCTTTCAGTTACTCTCGTGCTCCTAACGAGCACCGCCTTCGCCCAAACGCCCGCCGCGAAGTCACCAAGCGCTCGCCCCGCGCAAGCGCCGACGCCCGATACCGACCTCTATTACAAACTGGCTTCGGATGCGCTGCCGCAAGAAGGGGTTCCGGTGGGAGAGATCAAGGGGCCTTTCACCCTGCCGAGTGAAGCCTATCCGGGCACCCAACACACCTATTGGGTTTACGTGCCGGCGCAATACGATGCCACGGTGCCGGCTAGCCTGATGATCTACAACGATGGACAGGCCTTCATGGCCGAGAAGGGAGATATGCGTGCCCAAGTGGTGATGGACAACCTGATTTACCGGCGCGAGCTTCCCGTGATGATCGGCGTGTTCATCAATCCGGGGCGTCGCCCCGACCAGCCTGAGCCGACGCCGCAGAATTGGGGCGACCGCGACACGAATCGCGGCACCGAGTACAACACGCTTGACGACAAGTACGCCCGCGTGATCGTCGATGAATTGCTGCCCGCGCTCTACAAGGACTACAACATTTCGAAGAACCCCGAGCGGCATGGAATTGGTGGGTCGAGCTCCGGCGCGATTGCCGCTTTCACCGTAGCCTGGGAGCGTCCGAATCACTTCCGTAAAGTGCTGAGCAACGTCGGCAGCTTCACCAACATCCGCGGCGGACATGTCTATCCCGACATTGTGCTCAAGAGCGAGAAGAAGCCGTTGCGCGTCTTTCTGGTGGACGGCCGCAACGACAACCGCGCCCTGCGCGCCGATGGCACTTACGACCAGACCCGCGACTGGTTTTATCAAAACGTCCGACTGCAACAGGCGCTCACCGAAAAGGGTTACGAGGTGAATTACTCCTGGGGTATTCAACGGCATGGCCAAAAGATGTTGCAGACCGTGCTGCCCGAAATGATGCGCTGGCTGTGGCGTGACCACGGGGTTTCCACCGACGTGCACGACATGGTGGAACGCTCATTTAACGCGCAGAGGAAGCAGTAGGTAACATGAAACACACCGCCCTTTTCACCATCCCGCTCGTCATCGCTTTCGCCCAGGCTCCGGCGGGGCGTAACCCATCCATGGGCATTTACCCCGAGTATCAGCCGGATGACAACACCGGCTTTGTTTCGATCTTCGATGGCAAGACGCTGGAAGGCTGGGACGGCGACCCTACTTTCTGGCGGGCCGAAAACGGTGAAATCATTGGGGAAACGACGGCGGAGAAGGTCGTCAAGGTGAACAACTTCCTCATCTGGCGCGGCGGCAAGGTGCGGGACTTCGAACTCAAGGTGGAATTTAAGTTAGGCGGCACCAACAGCGGTATTCAATATCGCAGTACCGAAATGCCGGAGCTCGGCAAGTGGGTATTGAAGGGCTATCAAGCCGATTTGGACTTCACCAACGGCTACACCGGTAACTTGCACGAGGAGCGCGGACGCAAGCCGGGGCATGTCGTATTGGCCCGGCGCGGCGATGTGACCCGCATCACCGACGGCCCGAAATACAAGGTGCTGGCCACCATCGGCGACAACCAGATGTTGCGCGGCGCGGTGAACGTGAATGGTTGGAATCAGTATCACATCATCGCCCGTGGGCCGGTGATGATTCAGATTTTGAATGGCCAGTTGATCAGCGCGACGATTGACGAGGATGTGAAGAACTTCGTTCCCGAAGGCTTGTTGGGCTTCCAGATGCACGTGGGCCCTCCTTTTAAGATCGAATATCGCAATATTCTGTATCGCAAGCTTTGAAGCGCTTACAATAAAATGTGACCTTCAGCCGCCTCTGCGGACCCCTCTGCGCCCTGATTTTTGTGGTGTTGGGCTGCACCGTATTGCCGTACCCCGGCATCCAAACCGACGAAGCCCTTTTCGCCGGCATTTACTATCAGCCCTATATGGCGCTCGACGGATTCTGGGCCTTCAAGCACCACGTGCCCACGATGCTGATCAGCTATCTGGGTGCCTTGAAGACTTGGCTATACTACCCGATCTTCCAGCTATTTACGCCCACGGTATGGTCGCTGCGGCTGCCGGTGCTGTTGCTGGGCGGGGCGAGCGTTTGGCTCTTCACCATCTTTCTCGCCCGCTTGCACGACCGATCGGACGGGCAGCGTGCGGCGTGGTTTGGCGGCTTGCTGTTGGCCACTGACCCGATCTTCATTCAAGCTACGACGTTCGATTGGGGCCCGGTGGCCATTCAGCATTTCCTGATGTTGGCGGCGGGCACCCTGTTGCTGCGCCAAACCACCCGCGCTTGGTGCCTGGCGTTCTTCCTATTGGGCCTGGCGCTGTGGAATAAGGCGTTGGTGGCCTGGACGTTCGCTGGGCTCGGCCTGCCGCTGCTGTTAATGTTCCCCGGCGTCGTTAGAAACGCGCTCAGCCTGCGGCGCATAGCCCTCGCCATTGCCTTCTTCGCCCTTGGCGCGTTCCCGTTCCTGCGCTTCAACGTGCGCCAACCGGCGGCCACCGTGGAACAAAATGTAAAGGTGACGACGGCGGAGATGGTGCCCAAGGCCAACCTGATGTACGACACGCTTCGCGGCTACGGGCTGATGGAGTACATCGCCTACGACCCCGGCCAGCCCCAGCGCTGGACCTATATACCCCACGCTATGCTGGCGTCGATGATCCTGCTGCTGATTTGGCCGAGCCGCCTGGGCTGGTTTCCGCTGGTGGGCGGAACGATCATTTTCCTGTTGATGGCGATTACGCGCAATGCGGGCGGGGCGGTGCATCACTTAGTGCTGGTGTGGCCCCTGCAATATTGGGCCATCGCCGCCGCGTTTACGGTGCCCAAGATTCAACGGCAAACGCTGGCCTGCGTGGTGGTGGCATTGCTCGCCATCGACAACGCCCGCGCCCTCAACATCTATCGCGATGCGCTGGTCAACAAAGGCAGCCCTGGATCTTGGAACAACGCCATCTTCGCCTTAGCTAAGCGCATCAAGGAGCGGAAGCCCAAAGTGGTGCACGTTTACGACTGGGGCATGAGCGATAACCTGCTGCTGTTGACCGGGCGGCAGGAAATGCTGGCCTGGAACGACCGGCCGTACACCGCCTCGCTTTTCGCCAATCCGGATGACCTGTGGATCGGCACGTTTCCGGCGTTCGAAGCCTTTGCCAACGTCAACCGCGATTTGCGCGCGGCGGCCGACGCGGCGGGTTACGAGCGAAAAGTGCTGGAACAGATCACGGACCGTCAGGGCCGCCCGGTATTCGAACTCTTCCAGTTTGTGACTAAGCGTTGAAGTCGATGCCGAGCTTCTTGAGCTCTTCGCCGTAGTAGCGCTTCTGCAGCAGGTCGAACTCTTCGCTACCTTCGGGAATGTCCTTTTTCATCGAACGCACCTTGGCCCGCGCATCGCGATCGGCTTTGTCCTCGGCCAACAGGACTTCGGTGAAGCCCTTGACAATATCGAGCCGCATTTCGTTGTCCGGGCGCTTGACGCGAATCTCCCGGGACTTTTTCAGTTCGGCGACGATCTTGTGCGAGAGGTCAGTCACCTTATCGCGTGACAGCTTCATGCTGTCGTTGGAATCGCGCCCGCTGGCGCGCACGATCTTGTTCTTGATCACCAATTGGTTCTTGATCTTGCGGAACATTTCCGAATAGGGAATGCCTTCTTGCCGCATGTAATCGGCATACTGGCTTAGCAGTTCGCGTACTTCATCGTTGAGTTTATCCTCCGCTTCAAGTTCCTGGGTAATCACCAGGTTGATCGTCTCCATCACTGCCGGCGGATTCGCCGCGTCGATTGATTTCGGGGCCAGGCGTTTGACGATTTGACGCGATAGGTAGCCGATCATTTCTCTTGGAAGAAGCATTCGATTCAACTCTAGTGTACAAAATAGAGGTTGGCCCCCACGACTCCCCTAAAATCTCCCCATTCCTCTTACGCGATTGTGGGGGGCGGCATCATCGGCCTAGCGGTCGCCTATCGGCTCACCCAGACCTTTCCGGAGGCGACCGTCGTGCTGTTCGAAAAGGAGCCCGACGTCGGCCGGCATCAGAGCGGACACAACAGCGGCGTGCTGCACGCCGGCCTCTACTACAAGCCAGGCTCGCTGAAGGCGGTGCTCGCTACGACCGGAATTCGGAGCATGGTGGAGTTCTGCCAGCAGCATGGAATCGCCCACGAGCGTTGCGGCAAACTGGTGGTGGCCACGGCGGCCGATGAGCTTCCGCGGCTTACAGAGTTGCAGGCGCGGGGAGAAGCCAATGGCCTGAAGGGCTTGCGTTGGTGTGGCCCCGAGGAGATGCGCGAACGCGAACCGCACGTGGCGGGTGTGGCGGGCGTCGAAGTTCCCG
>JAYVRS010000746.1:0-4690 GCA_043776185.1 Bryobacteraceae bacterium
ACGTCCTTGTCCGATAACGGCTTCACATACGGATCGTCAATAAAGCCGACGCGAAAAGTGTGGTCGCCTTCCGGCAGTGCGATCCGCAACTCTTCCGACGAAAAAGGATTGAAATAGACCAGCCCTGATGGCTTGGTCTCCACCATCTTGGTGGTCAGCAACTTGCCGTCCATCCAGAAGCCCATCTTCACCGGCAACGCACCGGCCGGACGCTCGCCTGGCAGCCCGATGCGGATGATGTACTCGGCTTCCCAATCTACCCGATGGGTCGCTTCGATCGCGCTCCGGGTGGGCCGTCGGATGTTCTTGTCCTTGGCGTGATATTCGAATTCGAGCGGCTTCTTCGGCAGCGGATCGGCCCCAATGGCGCGCGCCGCAATGCGCTCGGCCGCCGTCAGGTACTTCTCCATCAGAATCGGCGAAATGGTCAGCACATCGCCAATGTTGTCAAAGCCATGGCCGGAATCGTCCGAAGGAAAGTCCTTCTCCGCCCGGAAATCGACACCCAGCAGGTCGCGAATGGTGTTTGAATACTCGGCGCGATTCAGCCGCCGCGCCGTCACCCGGCCCGGATCCGGCTTCACCAGCTTGTCGGCACGGGCGAACTCGCCTTCCACGAAGCGGATCAACCCGCTCGTAGCCGCCGGCGTCGGCTGCGGAGCGCCCTTGGGCGGCATCTCACCCGTGCGCATGCGCTGCACAATGCGCTCCCAGCCATCCCGCGCGGTGAGTGAGGCGGCTTTAGTATAAGGAGTGGCGTTGAACCCGCCGGACTCCAAGTGATCGTTGTGACAACCCGCGCAGTTCTTCGCGAGCACCGGCTGCACCGTCTGCTCAAAGGACTGCCCCACCAGCGTGGCGGCGAAAGCGAAGAAAGGGACGAAAAGACGCATCTAATACATACTAACGGCGATTTGCCGCAGTTTGTTACCCCATTGTCGTCCAAAATGGCCCATACCTAGCCTTAAGTATGGTAAGAACTGCCCTTCTGGTACCCCCTAAGCGTCGGTAGTGTCTTCTTCAGCGGCTTGGCCAAAGAGGTAGGTGTCGCCGATGTATTTGAGGATGACGCGGCCGATATTGGCGTCCGAGCGTTCGACGGTAGGCTTAACCACCACCCCTTCACGGCCGTGCTCGCCGCCGGTTAGCGAAGCCCCGTCCGAGAGTTTCTTAATGGTGGCGAGCGAGTAGGGCCCACGGTAAATTTCGGGTGCGACGGCGACTTGGTGCTCAAGGCATAGGCGTAGGAAGTCGTCGTGGTTGAGGTAGTGGTCGCCGGTCAGGAGGTCGAAGGCGCGGAAAGCTAGGCCGGTTTGGCCATATTGATAGCTCTGGATGCCGGGGCCAAAGACTTCGCCGTAGAGCACGGCGGCTGGGATGCCTTGGTCGGCGAGGCTTTGCAGCAAGGCTTCCACACCGGGCAAAGTCAGCGGGAACCAATAGCGATTAGCCTCCTTCGATTCGGGTTCGCGGCGGCGCACCGCCTTCGATCCGGCCATCCACTGCAAGTCACGGCCGTAGTTGAGCACGTAGCCCACGCGGCAATTGGTGCCGTGGATCTTCTCGGTCGCGACCACTTCCTCGCCCTCCTGGAAGATGGTGGCGTAGCTGCGCAGGTTCTCGATTTCAGTGTAAGGAGGGAAGCGCGAATCGGCACTTTCGGCGTCGCCGGCCGAGGTCGCAATCGGCGGGTGGAACTTGACCGCGCCATAGTGTTCGGCGACGTCCTGGCCGGGTACCATGCCGGGGTCGGGCGCGATGACGAGCCCGAACGAGGGCTCGCCGCGCAGGCGCACGCGATGGATCAGCTTGACGCGGTGTCCGTGGATATCGGTCTTCTCCGCCATATAGCGCGTGACGCCCAAGCGGTCAGAGACTTCGAGCGGTAGCACCGTGCCGGGCTCGAAGTAGACCACTTCAGTACCGGCCTGATAGAGGTCTTTTTTGACACACATCTGCCAACCGCCGATGATGGCAAGCTCGAGGGAGTCGGCATTGGGGTGAGGGCGGATCTCGTCGATCCGGGTGACTTCGACTTTGATGGTGCTCATGGTTGATGCTACCAGCGTGCTCTAACGCAGTTCCAGTTGGCGGGTCTCTTTCGCGGAGCGGGCCAGCGTGATCTTTTCGGCGGTAGTGGCGAGACGGTCCAGAGTATCCGGGTCGCTGAGGTCCGGGTCGGCGGTAGTGGCGAGGCGGTAGTCGCCCGGCGGTAGTTCGCGAATACGATAGTGGCCTTGGGCGTCCGTTTGGCCAATGCGGACTGTTTCATGGCGCGCATTGAGAACAATTACCTGGGCGGCGATGGCGGGCTTTTGGTCCTTGCCGACCACTTGTCCTGAGATCTCCGCCGTGCCTTTTTCCAGCATGATTATCAGCTCGCCAGCCGCCCCAGCGGTCAGGTCGAGCGAATCCTTGGCGTCGAAACTACCCAGTTGCATGGACTTTACGTAGTAACCAGCCGGGAGCCCGTTGACGCTGGCCCGGTAGAGGTCCTTATCGAGGTTGGCCAGCGCGATCTTGCCTTCGGCATCAGCCCGGCCGGTGGAATTAGACATGGGTCCGGATCCCTGCAGATACAGCATCAAACCAGCCAGCGAGGGCGCATCTTCGGCCCGAATTTGGGCATTAAGGGTCAAACCGGCTTCCAAACTGAGGGAGAGTCCGGCGAGGTCGCGGTCACCAACTTCGATGTTGAGGCGGGCCGAACGGCGATCCTGATTGGGGCCCTGGGTTTGCGCGGTGAGGATATACGAACCGGCCGGGACATTGGGCATTTCAAAGTCGCCCTGCGGGCTAACCGGGACGGCATGTTGCATCATGCCACCCATCATCAACGGGGAGTGGCGCGGCACCAGCATCACCATGGCTCCCATGCGGCGTTCTGGCGTGGTGCCGGGCGCCACGCCGCCCACTTTGCCGCTGATGGTGACAACGGCTACTTTCTGCAGGCGCAGGTCGATGCCTTGGCGGGTGGCTCCGGGGGCGATCTCCACGGCTTGGGCGGCGCTGGGGTCGGCGACGCCGGGGAAAAAGATGGTGGCGTAGGTTTGGCGGCTGCGGCCGAGCGAGCCGAAGCCGCCGACGTTGGCTTGGGCGGAGACCAGGTAACGGCCCGGAGCGATGCCGAAGATGCGAAACTCGCCCAGGTCGTTGGTGGAAGTGCTGCCTTGCGGAATCAGGGTACGGCGGCCGTTCTGCTGTATCCACTTGAGCTGTTGAACGTTGACGCGGGCCAGGGGTTCGCCGTCTTCATCGAGCACGCGTCCGGTGATCACGCCGTGTTTATGGAGCTTAATGGCGACCGCCTTCGCCGTTTCGCCTGCCGCCACCGTGACGGAAGTGAGGGTGCCGGGCAGATTGACGTAGCCGTTGCGCTCGGCGCGCGCTTGGTAAGTTCCGGGGGTGACCGTGGCGCGGAAATTGCCGTTGGCGTCGGTGACTAAGGCGGTTTCGGGCAGGCGCTGGGAGCGATTGGGCGTGTAGCTCGCCCCGCTCGCGAGGCTGGCCATTACCCGGTTCATGCCGCCACTGTTGAGTATGAGCGTCACGTTGGCTTTGCGGATGGGGTCGCCGCTGACCGAGTCGATCACCCGTCCCTCGATCATCGCCATGGGGGGGGCCTGGTCCTGAGCAGGGAGCGCTGTGGCGACGAGAATCAGAGCACAGAAGAGTCGCATATAGGTATTTTGACGCGAATCGAGACGGATCGTCGTAAACTATCCGGTAGATGGCACAACCGACGCGTCGAAAATTTGCGGTCTTGTTCGCCACGCCCGTTCTGATGAGCGCTCAGGCCCCAGCCGCCGCCTCAGAGGATTTGGCGGCGCTGGCCCGGAATCAGATCAAAGCCAATTCCGACCGCCTGACCAAGTTCAAAATCGACATGGCGGTGGAGCCGGCCTTCGCCTTTAAACCGTGACCGACGACATATTCTACGCACCGATCACTGACTTGAACGCCCGTTTGCGGCGTAAGGAGTTCTCGTGCCAGGAGCTGACGCGGGCTTATTTGGAGCGGCTGGAGCGGCTGGGTCCGCGCTATAACGCGCTGGCTTTGTTGATGAAGGAATCGGCCATCGACAAGGCAAAAGATGTCGACCACGAACTCAAGCGCGAGCGTTTTCGCGGCATGTTGCAAGGGATTCCGTTTGGCGCGAAGGACCTGCTTTCGGCGAAAGGTCAGCCGACCGGTTGGGGCGCTCGGCCTTATGCGGGGCAAGTGTTTGATCACGATGCGACGGTGATCAAGAAGTTGGCCGGTGCCGGTGCGGTGCTCACCTCCAAGCTGGCGATGGTGGAGTTGGCGGGTGGCGGCGGGTACCGCTTTCCGGCGGCGTCTGTCTCCGGGCCGGGGCTGAATCCGTGGAGCCGCTCGCATTGGAGTGGTGGCTCGTCGTCAGGGTCAGGCGCGGCGGTGGCGGCCGGCTTGGTGCCGTTTGCCTTGGGCTCAGAAACGAGCGGATCGATTCTAACGCCGGCGGCATTCTGCGGCATCACGGGCATCCGGCCCACGTATGGCTTGGTGAGCCGTTATGGCGCGATGGCTCTCAGCTGGACCTTGGACAAAGTGGGGGCGCTCTGCCGTTCAGCCGACGATTGCGGTTGGGTGCTGCAGGCCATCGCCGGGAGTGACGCGAAGGACCCGGGCTCGTCGGGCAAGAGTTTCTACTACGCCCCTCAATTCGCGC
>JAYVRS010000747.1:0-4671 GCA_043776185.1 Bryobacteraceae bacterium
TCCCAAGTTCCGCTCGAACGCCAGCAGCGCCGCCTGCGCCAACGCCGCCGCCTCCGGCCCTCCTCGCGTTAGTAGCAACCCTGCCAGATTCAGCCGCGTCGTAGCCAACTCCACATCCCACCCCGGCAGGCGCTTAACCCGAATCTCCAATGCCTTGCGATACAGCCGCTCCGCCCGCACCGCATCGTCAGGCTCGATTGCCACTCCCCAGTTATGCAATACCGTCGCCGCTTCCACCGACGTGGCGGTGGCCAGCGCCTGCTCCAGATACGCCGCGGCCCGCGTATATTCACCCCGGCTCGCCAAGTACAGCGAAAAGTCCCGCGCGCTCTCCCGCGTCTTCGCCGCCGTACTGCCCAGCGCCCGCACCCGCTCCTCCAGCGCCTGCCGGAACAGCGGCTCAAAGTCCGGTTGCTGTGCGTACATCGTCATCAAAATCACTGCCCACATACTTCAAGAATAATGACAGAATAAAGGACCGGTGAAATCTCTCCTTTTCCTGCTCATCTTCGCCTGCTCCATCCAGGCCCAAACGCCAGCCATCACCCGGGCCGGCATTCTGCGCGGCGAGTACGGCCGCTACCGCTCCAACAACGACCTCCTCTCCTACCACCTCGACATCCGCGTCGACCCCACTAAACAATTCATCAGCGGTCGCAACGCCATTCGCTTCAAAATGCTCCAGGATGACACCCGCATCCAACTCGAGCTCTATGCCAATCTGCAAATCGACAAAATCCTTCTCGGCCAAACTCCGCTCAAATACCAACGCGAAGCCCACACCGTCTGGGTCGATTTTCCCCAGCCCCTAAAATCTAGTCGCACTTACACCATCGACTTTTATTACTTCGGCCATCCCCTCGAAATCGGCCGCTTCGGCGGCATCACCTTTCGCCACGACGCCGACGGCCATCCCTGGATCAATACCGCCTGCGAAGGCGACGGCTCCAGTGTCTGGTGGCCCAATAAAGACCAATGGCGTGACGAAGTCCGTAACATGCGTCTCAGCGTCGCTGTGCCCAACGGCCTCATGGATATCTCCAACGGGAAGTTTCTCGGCAAAACCAACTTAGGCGACGGCTACACCCGTTGGGACTGGCAAGTCAATTACCCCATCAACTCCTACAACGTCTCCCTCAACATCGGTAACTACGTCCACTTCGGCGATCGCCTCGGCCACCTGCCCCTCGACTTCTATGTGCTGCCGAATAGCCTCGAAAAATCCAAGAAGCAATTCGTCCAGGCCAAGCCCATGTTACAAGCCTTCGAAAGCTACTTTGGCAAATATCCTTTTCCCAAAGACGGCTATAAGTTAATCGAAGCCCCTTATTCCGGCATGGAGCACCAATCCGCCGTCACCTACGGCAATCGTTTCGCCAACGGCTATCTCGAACGCGATTGGACCGGCGTCGGCATCAGCCTCAAATTTGACTTCATCATCATCCACGAAAGCGCCCACGAATGGTTCGGCAACGCCGTCTCTGCCGCTGATGTCTCCGACATGTGGATCCAGGAAGGTTGGGCCACTTACCTCGAAGGCCTCTATGTCGAACACCAATTCGGCTACGATGCCGCCCTCAAATACTTGAATGGCTACCAAGCCAAAGTAAAAAACCAGGAGCCTATCATTACCCCCCACGGCATTCACCGCTCCCCGCCGCAGGACCAATACTTCAAAGGTGCTCTCTTTCTGAATACTCTCCGCCACGTCATCGATAACGACCGCCAATGGCGTCAACTTCTCAAAGACGTTTTCCAGCGTTTCAAATATAAGAACATCGCCACCGAAGACGTCGTCGCCTTCTTCAATCAACGAACCCACCAGGATCTCACCCCCCTCTTCAATCAATATCTCCGCCACGCCCACTTACCCACGCTAGAACTCGAATTCCGCCCCGGCCGCGTCGCCTACCGTTGGAAAGCCGACGAACCAGCCTTCGCCATGCCCATTCGCGTCGGCAGCGCGAGTAACTGGCAGAAAATCCAACCCACCCCAACCTGGCAGGAACTTCCCACCGTCCTCACTAAGGAATCCTTCGCCGTCGCGACTAACCTCTACTACGTCAATATTCAATCGAAGTAACTCAAGAAATGCGCATCGGTCTCCTCTCCGACACCCACGGCTTCCTCGATCCGGCCATCCTCGAATACTTCGCCGACGTCGACGAACTCTGGCACGCCGGTGACTTCGGCCCCGACGTACTCGCGCCCCTCCAAGCCTTCGGCAAGCCCCTCCGCGCTGTCTACGGCAACATCGACGGCGACGAAATCCGCAATGAATTTCCTCGTGACCTCAGCTGGGAATGCGAAGGCCTCCGCGTCTACATGACCCACATCGGCGGCTACCCCGGCGCCTACGAACGCCGCGTCAAACCTGAACTCGACGCCTGCCGGCCCGGCCTCTTCATCTGCGGCCACTCCCACATCCTCAAAGTCATCCGCGACCCCGCCCGCCAACTCATCCACCTCAACCCCGGCGCCTGCGGCCGTCAAGGCTGGCACGTCGTCCGCACCCTCCTCCGCTTCACCGTCTCCGAAGGCAAACTCAGCGCCATGGAGGCCATCGAACTAGGCCCCCGCAGCGCCCACGCCTCCCCGTAAGGCGGACTTCAGTCCGCGCCGAGCTTCAGCTCCGCCAAGTCTGCGCCAATGTGTTACCCTTCGGTGACAATAAACCCGAAGGAGCCTGCTTCCGCTCATGGAAAGATTCACCGGATTGCTCGGCATTATCGCCATCCTGGCCACCGCCGTCCTCCTCTCCACTGACCGCCGCCGCATTCGTCGCGACATCGTCCTGTGGGGGCTCGGCTTACAATTCATCTTCGCCTTCCTGGTCTTAAAAACCCCCTTCGGTAAGCTCTTCGAAGCCGCCTCCAGCGTCGTAAATGCGCTCCTCTCTTATGCCGAGGAAGGCAGCAGCTTCCTCTTCGGCAAACTCAGCACCGACGCCCCGCCCATCTTCGCCTTCAAAGTCCTCCCCATCGTCATCTTCATCTCGGCGCTCTTCTCGGTGCTCTATTATTTCGGTGTCATGCAAATCATCATCCGCGCCATGGCCATCGTAATGCGCCGCGTGATGGGTGCCAGTGGCGCCGAAAGCACCTGCGTCGCCGCCGGCATCTTCATGGGCCAAACCGAAGCCCCGCTCACCATCCGCCCCTTCCTCGCCAACCTCACCCAAAGCGAACTCTTCACCATCATGGCCGGCGGCATGGCCCACGTCTCCGGCGCCGTCATGGTCGCCTACGTCGAAATCGCCAAGGTCCCCATCCAACATCTACTCACCGCCGTCGTCATGACTGCGCCCGCCACCATCATGCTCGCCAAGATGATGGTCCCGGAAACCGGCGAGCCTGAAACCGCCGGCACCGTCAAGCTCGACGTCGAAAAGCCCGGCGTCAACATCATCGACGCCGCCGCTCGCGGGGCCGGTGACGGTCTCCAATTGGCCTTAAACATCGGTGCCATGCTCATCGCCTTCGTCGCCCTCATCGCCCTCGTCAACGGAATCTTCGGTTGGGTCCACAGCCTCCTCCCCTGGTTCCCCGCCAAACTCGAAATCCTCTTCGGCATGCTCTTCGCCCCCGTCGCCTGGCTCTTGGGCGTCAGTTGGAAAGACGCGGGCACCGTCGGAGATCTCCTCGGCACCCGGCTCGTCTTGAACGAATTCGTCGCCTTCATCAAACTCGGCCAAGTGGGCCCCAGCATGGACCCCCGCTCCGTCGTCATCACCACCTTCGCCCTCTGCGGCTTCGCCAACCTCAGCTCCATCGCCATCCAAGTCGGCGGCATCGGTGCCCTAGTCCCCTCCCGCAAATCCGACCTCGCCCGCCTAGGTCTCCGAGCCGTCGCCGCCGGCTCCATGGCCAACTTCATGTCCGCCTGCATCGCCGGCATGCTCCTCTAGTGTTCGCTGACTGCTTCGCTTCTTTCGTTCGTTTTTCGGGCACACCAGCCCACCGCGCGAGCGGTGGGGCGCATTGTCATTCCCAACTAGCAGAAATCGCGCCAAACCGACCAGCCGCGAACGATAGTGAGCGGGTCCTGCGACAGTCAAGTGTCGCCGCCCAAGCCTCTTGGTACACTAAGGGTGTCGCCTCCCAGCGGGGGTAACTCAATGGTAGAGTCACAGCCTTCCACGCTGTTGGTTGCGAGTTCGAATCTCGTCCCCCGCTCCAAACCCCGTCCGCCCTCCCCGAGACGCCACCGCCGTCACCATGTATGCCTGATCGGCAGTAGCCAACGCAGTCGCCGCCACTTACTCCTTCACCCCCCGCAGCCAATTCAAGATCGTCGTATACTCCGGCGAGTCCCGCTCAAATCGCACCCCGCCGCCATGGCTCTGCGCCCCGATCGTACCCTCCGCTTCCGCTGTCCAAGTCGGCTTCTTCAGCAAAAGACTCTCCTCCGGATTCTCCAGATTCACCACCCCAAACACCGTCGAGTAAGTTGCATTAAACGCCGTATGGGTGGCATGACACTGCACGCAAGCATACCCGTCCTTGCCGCGCTTCAGGAAAATCGGCTCCACATAGCCTCGATAAAAGGACTCATCCGGACGGGCACCGGCGCGAACTATACCCTTTGCCGCCGCCGGTGGCCTTGGGAACTGGTTAAATGCCTTCAGTAACTCCGCATTCTCCGGCACTTGGATATCCACCTTGGCGGCCT
>JAYVRS010000748.1:0-4669 GCA_043776185.1 Bryobacteraceae bacterium
CGCTTCGCGGCCGCCGAGGCTTCGCTGCTCAATCCGACATACTCCACCTCGCCCCGGCCATGGCGGGCCATGCCGTCCAGCAGAAAGCGATTCACGGAACTGCCGATGCCAAAGGCAAAGACGCGCGCCTGCGGATTGCGCTGAATTTCGGCCAAAATCTCCAAATCGTTGCCCACTTCGCCATCGGTCATAAAACAAACGACGCGGACATGATCGCGAGAGCCTGAGCTTTTGAGTGCCGTGCGAATCGCGGGCAACATCTCCGTGCCGCCGGACCCCTGCCGATGCCGCACAAACTCCCAAGCCGCCGTAATGTTGTCGGGCGTCGCCGGCACTGGCGCGGGGAAAAGAATGTGCTGGTCGCCGCTAAACGTGATCACGTTGAAGCGGTCGCGCGGATGCAGGCCGTCGAAAGTGAACCGCATCACCTCCTTGATTTTCTCGAGCGGAAAGCCCATCATCGAACCCGACGTGTCGATGACGAAGACTATCTCCTTCGGCGTCACCTCCGCCGGTTGCACGCGGGCCGGCGGTTGCAGAATCAAAGTAAAGAAGCCATCGCGGCCATTGTGGTGCGTGATCACCGCATCGTCAATGCGCTCGCCGGCCACGTTGTAGCGCAGAATGAAGTCCTGGTTGGGGATCGACTGCTGATTCTTCAGCGACACCAACGCATGCTGCGGATCGCCGCGCAAGATGTCGACTGCGTGTGTCGCCGACTTCAACTCCCGCAGCGCCATGCCCGCATCCACCGTTACGCGCACGTTGATGTCGTGGCCCGCGCGCGTGCCCCGCGGCGTCCGATTCGGTTGTAAGTCTTGCCCGTTCGCTACCGACGAAGGAATGTAGCGCGGCCCCACCACCATCGGGAACACCCACTCATAGTGGCCATCCTCGTACTTCACCGTCTCCACATATTGAATGACAATGCGTACGCGCTCGCCCGGCCCAATGTTAGTCACTGACTGCGTGAAGATGTTGGGCCGTTCCTGATTCAGCAGCGCCGCGGTCTGCCCGCGCCGGCGCGCATCGTCGAACATGCGCTCGGCCTCTTCGCGCCGCTTGATGGTGCCCTTCACCACGCGCGTGCCAATGCGCATCTCCATGCCGTCCACCGCCGCGTCGCCGGGCAGGGGAAACTTGTAGACGGCTTCGATCGCCTGCGAAGTGGGGTTGATGAATTCCTGGGTGACAGTAACCCGCGCCAGAAAGCCGCTGATCTCGGCCTGCACGTCGGTGTGCTTCAGCGGGCACACCTGATTCGGGTCGCCGCCCCGCATGTGCAATGAGCCCGGCGCGATGTCACCGGCAAATGCCGTACCTAAAAACGCGGCAATGGCCGCCCATCCGTAGTTTTGTGTCTTCATGAGACCTCCACCCGTGAAATGCCACGGAACGGGAGATCCTTTCAGAAGAAAGTTATTTCGTTTTAGGAGTTGCAGGCGCGGCCGGACGGCGCACCTGTTCAAAATAATGCTGGACGTAGTCCTGGTACAGCAGCGGCACTTCGTCGCGGTGGATTTCGCCGCCGCTATTCGAGTAAGTGCCCGTCTTCGACGAATACGCCGTCCGCAGTTGTTGCGACTTCGACGAATTCACTTCCACCATCACTTCGCCGGACTGCTTCTCGGCCCGCTTGCCAATAATCTCCGACAGCTTACCCATCGCTTCCATCTGCGCGGCCAGCTTGACGTCTTTCTGCCCGTCCTGCGCGCCCGTCCCGCTCTTCGGATCATTGTTCGGTTGCGCTGAGTTCGAGTCGCTGCCGCCCTTACTCTGGGCCGTCTGCTGCTTGCCTTCGCCCTCGCCCTGCTGATCGGAGGCTTGGTCCGCCTGCGCCTGCTGATCGTTTTGTTTACCCTGCTGACCCTTCTCGCCCTTCTGCCCCTGCTTATCCCCTTGCTTACCTTCGCCCTCCGAAGCGTCCTTTTTGCCGTTCTTCGCTTGCTGCTCGCCGCCCTTAGGTTCCGACTTCATCTTGTTCATCAAGTTCGAGAACGCGTCGCGCATCTTGTCGAGCATGCTGTTCTTCTCACCGCTCTGATTCTTCGCGTTCGGCGCGGACTCGTTCTTTTGCGAACCATCTTTGCTCTCGCTGGAGCCGCCGTCCTTGCTGGCACCGCCTTCTTTCTGATCGCCGGGCTGGCCCTTTTCGCCCTCCCCCGGACCCTCCCCTTCGTCCTCTTTGCCCTTCTCCCCTTTAAACGGCTCGGCGCCTTGATTATCGACGTCCGGAACACCAATCGTTTTGAGGACGTCCTTCGGCGCTTCCCCTTGAGCCTCGGCCTGATCTTTGGGGTCTTCGCCGGCGTTATTAGGCGATTCGGGATTCAACGGGTTGTTCGGCATGGGCGCTTGGCTAAAGGGATTCTTGCGCAGTTCGGCCAGTTGCGTGTTGCCCGAACCGAACAGGTCGACGAGACCGGGCACCATCGGAGAGGCCAGATCGAGCCGCTGCTGCAAGCCGTAGCGAACGCCGATCAGCCCTACGAATCCAGCCAGGATCAAGGCGGCCACGTAAGTGACGCGCTTGATTTCGAAGGGCAGGGTCGCCGCAGCGTCGACGCCACGCGCCGCCTTTTCCGCCGTTTGCCCCAGCCACTGCCGCGCCTCTTCACAGGGGGCCGAAGCTTCCGTAAAGTGGAAAGCCGTGGACAGCGTATCGGGCAAAGCGAGACGCTCATCCAGTCGCCGCGCCAGAGCGTAGTTCGAAGGAACTTGCTGATGGAAGCGGTAATAGCCGTAGCCGAGTGCGACCGCGAAAAGCAGCACCGGCCAATACCAATTGAAGATCTGGGTGCCCAGCAGCACCAGCAGGATGCCCGCCCCGAAAGCGAGCGCCAGCGCCAAGCTGAGTTGCTCAAACAAGAGTCCACTCACCGTGCGCCGTCGCGCTTGGCCAATCAGTTCGAGAAGTGCGCTGGGGGCTGTCACGTCGTTAACTTATATCTTAGTTGATTGCCAGGATCGAGGCTTAGGCGCGGTTTCGCAGCAGTCGCTGAACATCCCGGTTGCCGTGAAGAATGCCCACGATCTGCAACGGTTTGGTTTCGGGCCGGTAAGCGATCAAATAAGAGTGAACCGCAAAGAATCTGATCGAAAGGCCGGTCAAATCCTGCCGCATATGCCCAATGTAGGGGTTTTCTGACAGAGTTAGGATTTTTTCGAAGATCTCACGCTCCACAGCGTCGGCAATCCTTGGGCCACCGTGCTTACGAACATACCGCCAGATCTGCACCAGATCACGTGCCGCCTTCGGGGCGAAACGGTAGCGGCACGTCATTCCGGCTGAGACTTCAGCTTCGCCAAGTATTCATCAAGTTCGTCTTCGGGAATTCCCTCCCCGCGGTCAAGTTGATCGATGCCAATTTGAAGTTGCGCTTCGATCAATTCACGGTTCGCGAGCAGCCAACGGTCTTGTTCTTCTTGAGTTTCGAGGAGGTGAGCCAAGGCCTCTTCAACGCTATGCGCGCCGATGTTCTCAATCTGCTTGTGGATTCTCGCCTCGATAGCGGCATCGTGAATTTGAAAGCTCATGAATCCCCTCCTATATCATTTTAACGGCATCGCAGCGTTTAGAAAGCCACGCGCATACCGAATTGCGCCTGCAACGGATTGCCTACTTGCAGATTGTTACGGTCGTAGTTGCCATTCGCCGGATTGCGCAAGCGCATGAAGCGAGCATCGATCGGCAAAGCGCCGACCGTACCAAAACCCTCGCCGTAAATCAGCGCATTCGCGCCAAACACCACGTTATCGGCATTTAGCAGGTTGAACAACTCCGAGGAGAATTGCACCTTCAAGCGTTCCCGGATGGTAAAGCTCTTCATGATGCGTAAGTCCAGTTGCGAGGTCCCACGATTGCGGAAGAAGTTACGGGCAAAGATTTTGCCGGGGCCCTGGAACGGACGGTCGGAATTGACCCCGTCACCGTTCACATCGGTGCCAACGCGGGCGTTGATCGGCAGACCCGTGCGGCCGCGGAAAATACCACCCACGTTGATCCCAAAGGGCAGCTCATAGCTGGCATTGGTGGTCAACTGATGCCGGGTGTCGATGGCCGCGTAGCCGTAATCCTGGCGGAAATTGAAGGCGTCCTGATAGCCGCTGGCGGTGCTGAAACCTGTGTCGCGTTCATTGTCATCGTCCGAAAAGTTGTAGGCCAAGGTGTAAAAGCCCTGGAACTGAAACTTACGCTTGCGATACTGCGCCTGCACGGTGCTCGACCGGTACAGGCTGCGCGCCGAACTCTCACGCATGGTGAGCGTACCCACTGTCGGCACCGGCCGTCCGGCCCCGGTCACGAAGCGAGGACGCAAAGAAACGTCACCCGCGCGCAACGTCGGCGCAAAGAGATTCCAATCGCGATTGCGGCTCAGGTGTACCGTATTGACGTAGTTGAACTGCATGCCGACCACGAAGTTCTTCACCAACTCGCTCTCAAAACCGATGCCGGCTTGCACCGCGCGCGGGTTCACAAAGTCCGGGGACATGCCGGTAAAATTGGCTCCGACAAAAGGGTCACGCGCCGTGCCGCCCAGCGCGATGGCTGCGGCGCGTTGCACCACGTCCAGCGGAATGGTCGGCAAGGCATTCAACGGAGTGGAGTTGAGGTTCACGCCGGCCTGGCGGAACGCTTCGAAGATCGATAGCGAGCGATTCGCCGAGC
>JAYVRS010000749.1:0-4660 GCA_043776185.1 Bryobacteraceae bacterium
ACCCGGCCGAGAAATAAGAAGCTATATGTACAGATGGATCTCCAAAGGAAGCCAAGTTATGATCTTTAGCCGCGACCTGACGTGGGCTAACGATCAGGAAATGCGAACGTTATTGAAAGAAAAGGCAAAGCGCCGTGAGTTGTCTATCTGCTTGCGAGATCACACCTCTCTTTCTGACGAGCTCCGGACTGCCGGTGCAACCATATTTACATATGGTGAACTAGACTTTACGCCAAGCGCTCGCTTCACGATTATTAATCATGGTCGATCCGATGCCCATCTCGCAATTGGGCGAGTTTCGGAAGGGAAACATATTGTTCGCGAGATCGTTTCTGGCCAAGATCCGTTGTTTGCGCTAGCGAGCGATCTCGCGGAGATCGTAATGAAGGTAAATCAGAAACGTGATGAATCAAAGGAACAGGCTTGAAGCAGACGGCGCCAAAACCAGATGAAGAAATCCGGGACGAGTGGGACGCAATTGCGCCTCTCCGAAACGCCCAGATTGAGAGCGGAACAGATATTAGCTATAACTTCTTGTTGAAGCCCCTCGTCATCCGGCTGTTAGAGTCAACGGATCTAATGAGATCCCTAGATATTGGGTGCGGAACCGGACAGTTGACTGCTGCGCTCGCCCAGCGGTCCGGTCACGTCACCGCCATAGATATTAGCGAATCAAGCGTCATACTAGCTCGTGAGAATGTGATCGGCTTTAATAACGTCACGATATTAAATAAATCCCTGAGCGATCTCGCCCGTTCATCGAAAACGCGATTCACAACACTTATTGCGAACATGTCTTTGTCGGCGATGCCAAGGCTGAACGCAGCCGTCGCTGACATGGTTAGCCTCTTGGTTCCGGGGGGGCACATCGTCGTGACTATTCCCCATCCATGCTTTTGGCCGAAGTATTGGGGCTACGAGTCCGCAGACTGGTTCAGCTATTGGTCGGAACTTTCTATCGAGGCAAACTTTAGGATAAGTTTGGAACAGACTGAGATGCGGACGACCCACCTCCATCGACCGTTTAGCGCATATCTCAATGCTTTCTCTGACTGTGGATTATCTTTGGAAAAACTCGAGGAACCGGCCCCAGCCATATTGCCAGCACCAGCGTCCGCGATGTACTATCCACGCTTTCTAGGCTGGCGGTGCCGCCTCGAGAGAAGATAGGCTGCGCTTCATACTGTCTATGCCTGCTCCGGGACGGACCTTGACTCGGCCAGAAACGCTGGGAACGTGCCCTCGACAATAGAAGCACGCATTCGCCTCATGCGGTCTAAGTAGAAGTGTAAGTTGTGCAAAGTCCCTAGAGTGCCGAATAGCATCTCGTTTGACACATACAAATGCCGTAAGTAAGCGCGCGAGAAATTGCGGCAGGTGTAACAGGCGCAGTTCGGATCGAGCGGACCAAAGTCATCGCGGAAGCGCGCTTGCTTAATGAGAACCTTGCCGCAACTCGTAAATAAACAACCATTGCGCGCATTGCGCGAGGGCATTACGCAATCCATCATGTCTACGCCGCGCGCGACATACTCAGTAAGCTCTTCCGGTAAGCCGACGCCCATCACGTAACGCGGCTTATGCGAAGGTAACAGCGGCGCAGTAACTTCGGTCATCGCCAGACTCAGCTCACGTGGCTCGCCCACGCTCAAACCACCGATGGCGTAGCCTTCGGCGTCCAACTCCACCAACTCGGCCGCACAGGCCGCGCGTAGTACGGGGTCCATGCCGCCTTGGACGATGGGGAAGAGGGTGTGGCGGGATATCCGGTCGGCGTATCGGTCACGATAGTGGGCAAACTGGCGCCGGGCCCAGAGGATAGTCCGGTCCATCGCGGCACGGATCTCTTTGGCTTCGGCCGGATAGCCGACGCATTCGTCCAGCACCATCAGAATGTCGGAGCCAAAGGCCATCTGCACGTCCACGGTGCCCTCCGGTGTGAATAAGTGGCGATCGCCATTCAAGTGCGACTGGAAGACGACTCCCTCGTCCGAGATCTTGCGCAACCCAGACAGGCTAAAGACCTGGAAGCCCCCCGAGTCCGTCAGTATGGCGCGGGGCCAATTCATGAAGCCGTGCAAGCCGCCGTGCCGTTCAATCAGTTCGTGGCCGGGGCGCAGGAAAAGGTGGTAGGTGTTCCCCAGGATGATGGGCGCGTCGACGTCTTCCATCAGTTGCTTGGGCGTGAGACCTTTCACGGTTCCCTGCGTGCCCACGGGCATGAAGATGGGCGTCGGAATTACGCCGTGCGCGGTGTGCAGATGGCCGGCGCGCGCTCCGGTGGTAGGGCAAACGGCCTCAATCTCAAACCGCATGTTGACGCAACTTCTGATAGACACTCTCGTCGAAATTGCCTTGATGGAGCCAGGTGATTCGCCCTTCGGCATCCAGCATCACCAAGTATGGCAGTCGCTCATTGGTGATGCCGAAACGCGCCCGCCATTCTGCTTCTCCCTGATAAATCAGGAGCATATGGCTCTGCAGGGCGACCGGCATATCGCCTCGCATCCCGCGCCGGATGAGACCGCGCACCAACCGTGGGGCCTTTTCGAGCTGGGCGATTTGGTAAAGGCGGTCGGTGCCGAAGTCTTTGGCAAAACGGTTGCACCAGGCTTTGGAGGCTTCCCCAGCGTCTTTGCTGAAGGTCATTACCACCAGCGCGTACTTGCCCTTGGCTGCGTCCGGCAGCCGGATCTTGCCGCCGGCGAGCGTCTCGGCCTCGGTGACGGGCCAGGGGGTTCCCACCAACAGCGGGCCGGCGAAGGCCAGCATCCCAAATAGAATCAATCTCATCCCTACCAGGATGCCAATAAAAAGGAGGGTCCGCCGAAACGGACCCTCATAAGTTTTTGTTCTGGCCGCGCAGCATAAGGAGCTCGGTCAGGAACCACACGTAATGAACTGAAGCCTATCTATCGGTCGATCGCCTTAGTCCCATTAGGTCCGATCGGGATATATTTATGATTTTGAGGGGATAAAATTGGGGAAAGCTGTCGATTTTAGGTCTGGTAGCTCGTCGCTCCGGTAATCGCGTCCTGCGGGACGCCAACTGAAAGGAAACTCTGACCCATGAAATACATGTTGATCATCTACAATGACGAAGCCGCTGATGGAGCGGCCACCCCCGAGCAGATGGGGCAACTCTTTGGCGGCTACATGGCCTTCACGGAGGGCATCAAGCAGAAGGGCATTTACGTGGCGGGTGACCCGTTGCAGCCTACCAGTACGGCGACCACGATCCGCCAAGCGGCTAAAGCCGGGGCGCTCACGACTGACGGGCCTTACGCCGAGACCAAGGAGCAATTGGGCGGCTACTACGTCGTCGATTGCCCCAACCTCGACGAGGCGCTGGCCTGCGCGAAACAGATTTGCGCGCTGCATACGTTCTCCGGCGTCGCCGTGGAGGTAAGGCCGGTTTTGAATTTTGGTTGAAGCGGTCTTTCTTGCGGAGCGTGGCCGAATTCTGGCCACGCTCATCCGGTTGGCGCGCAATTTCGACCTGGCGGAGGAGGCCTTGCAGGATGCCCTGGTGGAGGCGCTTGGCCACTGGCCGCGCGAGGGCGTGCCGCAGGTGCCAGGGGCTTGGATCCTGACGACGGCCCGGCGGAAGTTACTGGATCGGATGCGGGTGCAGGCACGCCGGTCAGAGTTACTGCTGGAATATGGCGCCACGGTATCGACCCACCCTGACCCTGAAAGTAACTGGGAAATGCACGACGATCCCTTGCGGCTGATCTTTACTTGCTGCCATCCCGCGCTATCGATGGAGGCGCAAATCGCCCTCACTTTGCACACGCTCGGTGGGCTATCGACGCCTGAGATTGCGCGGGCATTTCTCATTCCCGAGGCGACCCTGGCCCAGCGTTTGGTGCGGGCGAAGCGGAAAATTCAGTTAGCCGGCATTCCCTATCAGGTGCCACCAGCGAGTAAGTTACCGGAGCGTTTGCGGGCCGTGCTGGCGACGCTGTATTTGATTTTCAATGAGGGCTATTCAGCACAAAGGAAGAGTCTGGCCGCTGAGGCCATTCGCTTGGCGCGGGTGTTGCGCGATCTGATGCCCCAGGAACCAGAAGTCGCCGGTTTGTTGGCGTTGATGCTACTGCAGGACTCGCGCTCCGCGGCTCGTCTGGATGCGCAGAGCCGTTTTGTGACGCTGGAGGAGCAGGACCGGAGCTTGTGGAATCAAGCTCAGATTCGGGAGGGCGTCCTGCTACTCGAATCGACGCTGGCTAAGCGTCAACCGAATATCTATCAGCTTCAAGCGGCGATTGCGGCCGTGCATGCCGAGTCCCTTGCGGCGGCGGATACGGACTGGGCGCAGATCGAACTCCTCTATCGCGACTTACTGCGGTATCAGGATTCGCCGGTGGTTCGGTTGAATCACGCCGTCGCCGTAGCGATGAGTTGTGGCTTGGAACGGGGTCTGGCGCTGATGGATGAGTTAGCGTCGCTCGACAGTTACTACTTACTGCACGCCTCTCGCGCCGACTTACTGCGTCGATTGAATCGTCATGCGGAGGCGGGTGCGGCCTATGAGCGGGCTTTGTCATTGGCGGCGAACCCCACAGATCAGGAGTATCTGCGCGGGCGGATTCGTGGGAGCTAAAGCTCTGACTTTCAGCCGCCCTCTCCCCATGCCCTCTCACTCCGTTCTACACTA
>JAYVRS010000750.1:0-4638 GCA_043776185.1 Bryobacteraceae bacterium
GCGGTTCCCATTTGGGGCCATCGGCGGCAATCAACAGGGCGGCAAGAACGGCGAAAGCAAAGATGCGCATGAGGCCATTCTACGCGAGGTCTCGTCTTACTGCCGAATGTCAGTTTCAGCCGGTACACTACAAATCAAGTGCACTGGCCATTCTACGAACACAAACGAGGATTGATCGAGCTGCGCCGCGTGCTGCGCAACATGCGCGACGTGGCGGGCCATATCCAGCGCTCGGAAACCAAGCTGATCCATGCCGAAATGTGGCCCTTTGTGCGGGACCTCTACGATCATCTGGCGCGCAATCTCGACATGGTGGAAGTGCAACGTGACCTATTGACGGGCTTTTCCGCGCATAACGTTTACGCCGTGTAGAGTGTTGTAAGTCGATGCCACTAAGTAAGGCGGCTAACTCGGGCGCGGTGATTTCCCGGCGCGGGGTAACGCCGGGTTCGCCGAAGGGCATGGCGTAAGTACCGGCTTCGAGGCGCTTGGTCCACAGGGCGAAACCGTCCCGGTCCCAGTAGAGTATCTTCACTTGGTCCCGCCGGCGGTTGGCGAAGACGAAGAGATGGCCGGCGAAGGCATCGAGTTGTAAGTAGTCGCGGACGAGGGCGTGCAGGCCATCAAAACTACGGCGCATGTCGCAGGCGGTGGCGCAGAGATACACGCGCACGCTGGCGGGTAAGTGCATCATGCGCGCTAGGCCGCCAGCACGGTGCGGAGCGTCGCGAGGTCCACGCCCGCGCGGATGCGCAGCCTTTCGCCGGTCGGCCAGAGTAACTCCAGCGCTTCCGGGGTCGCGCCGGTTTCGACTAAGGCGAAACGCACGGGCGCGTTGCCTGGCAGGCGTCGGCGCCAAGCGTAGAAGGACGCCAAGGCGATGCTTCGCGCCCGGCAGAAAGCTGACGCCGATAGGCCGCTCTTCTCTTGTTCGACGATCTGGCGCTGCCAGTATTCCTGTCGTGGGTTGGGTGGGGGCTGGGTCATGCCCGACAACTAGGTCTCGCTGTCGTTGCTTTGGCTAAAGGGGTTTCTCAGCCGCTTACGCTCCCAACGAACGTCAACTTGGCACCGTGGTGTCATCCTCAAATTATGCCCTCCCACGACGTGCTCGCGGCCATTGCGGAAGAATGCGCGAAGTCCAATCAAATCAATCACTCCCGGGTTCGTTTCGTCGACCAGGGCGCAGCCCGTTGGTATCCTTGGAGCGGCAATGCCTGGAAGTCATCTCGAACCGGTAGGTCTCAGCCGAGGATGGCCCTTTCCATCACTCGTTGTCGGTATGTCGATCTTGAGGAGCCGGATGGTGGCACGCCCGATCTTGGTCAAGGGCTGAATGATCTCTGAGGTCTGGCCAAAGTGGTCGGCCCATTGCCTACCCACCTTTCTTGCCCCTACCGCCATCCCACCGTCGCTAGAATATGTACTTCAGAGCCAATTGCAGTTGGCGTTCGCCAGTCTTTGCCGTGATTTGTCCGAAAGTGGCACTCACCGGGTTATTGGTCGCTCCTCCCCAGTTTGGGTGATTTAGGACGTTGAAGACCTCCCAACGGAACTGCAAGCGTTGCTTGTCAGTAACCGCAAAATTCTTGCGCAAGCCTAAATCCCAAGTGTAGAAGCCCGGGTTGTAAAGTGAGTTCCGCACCGAAGACGGGGCAAACGTGCGCTGATCGGGCCGGGCAAAGGCGGCCTTGTCAAACCACGTGGCGAAATTGGTGAAGGGTGTACGCTCCACTCCATTTGGATTGCCGGTAACACGCCAGAACTGCGTGCCGCTGCCGGGTCCAACGCCGGCGTAGTCGACGCCTTCGCGCACCGAGAACGGCGCGCCACTTTGGAATTGATTCGTGCCTGATAGCTCCCAACCGCCCAGTGCGGTCTTCACCAACTTACGCCCGTTATTAAAGAACGGAATTTCGTAAATGTAATTGAAGATGAGTACGTGGCGGCGATCGTTGTCGGAGTGCGTATAGTAGCCGCGAGTATCGTAAGCGTTGGGCAATACTTCCGTGAGGCTGGAGGCATCATCCAAAGTGCGGGATAGCGTGTAAGCGCCGCCAAACTGGAAGCCTCGCGAGAAACGGCGTTCGACACTCAATTGCAGGCCGTCGTAACGGGACGTGCCCGAGTTCTCTGAGATACCGATGATGCCGTAACCCAAGTAAGGCCGCAGGAAATTCGGATTCACTCCGAGGTTCGCCTGAATGGTGCCGATGGGAAGTTGATTGATATTGCGCTTGCGCTGGTTATAGAGTCCGCGGCGCGCGACATAGCCGGCTTCGACGCGAATCGCACCGGGTAACTCGCGTTCAAAGGTGGCGTTCCACATCCAGGATTCGGGTACTCGTAAAACGGGGTCCTGAATGGTCATGGCGAAAGGAAAATCACGCCGGGTGGCGCCCCCGGGGGTATCGACATTGCCGAAGAATACTCCCTGCTGTATCTGGAAGGGTGGATTGCCGCCCAGCGCCGTATCGCGATTGATCATGGTGCGGTTGTAGAAACGGCCTAAGCCCGCGCGCAGGGCCGTCTTGGGAGTTAAGGCATACGCCAGACCGAGCCTCGGTTGCCATAAGTTCTTGTAAGTACGCGCGAAACCTTCGGGCAGACTGTGGCGCAGACGGTCATATTCTTTGGAGCGGAAGGCTTCGACTCGTCCGCCCTCCGCACTGGGCACGCCATTGCCGGGCAGGACGATGCCGTTGTATCGGTCGCCGCTAACGACAAAGCCCTGGGCCCGGTCAATCACGGCGGCTTTTGCGGGGTCGTAGTAATCAGGGTGGAACATCGAGATGTTTCCCCAACGGCTGCTCCACGGCGGCCATAGCGAATAGCGAATGCCGTACTCGAACGTCAGTTTCGGCGTAATCTTCCAGCTATCCTGCGCGAAGAAATCGACCGACGTGGCGGCATAAGGCGTGTAAGCTTTCGTGCCAAATTCCGAATAAGAGTCGAAGTAACCGAGTAAGGTATTGCCGAGTGCCAAACCCGTCGTCAGCGGATGGCCGCCGGAGTCAGAGAATGAAAAATCGCCATTCTGATTATTCGTCGTGCCCGGACCCGCCGTCGTGCCTTGAATATAGTCATTTTGACCCGAGCGCTCAACAAACACGCCAAACTTCATCGTGTGCTTGCTATAGATTTTCGTCGTTGTATTGGAGAGCGCGTAAACATAGCCGGCCCAAGCACCAGGATAGGGGCCGCCGTCTAACGTGGTTAGGCCTTGAATTCGAATCGAAGGCACTTTCTCGGCCGCGGCCTTGGTGCCGGGGAACAGGAAGGGGAAGTTGACGCCAAAGGCACTTCGGCGGCAGGTGGCGCAATCGCTCCAGCCGATGACGCCCTTGCCATCGGAATTCGCTGACACGTTTAGCTCGTTAATTAGCGTGGGGGATAGCGTACTCGTGAAACTCATGGAGGCGATGCGGTTGGGCCGCTCCCATAACTCCTGCATGCGGCCAAAAGTATCGCTGAAGGGTACATTGAACGTCCACGGATTATAGGATCCGCTAAACGCCAGCCGGTGCTTCTCGTTGAATAGGTAATCGATCTTTACCGTATCTTTGCGCATGTTCGACGCGGCCGAACCAACGCCGATCCAGTTCGAAGTGCCTTGCTGGAACCCGGGGATCGGCTCGGGAAATACCCGCAGCAAAGCCTGCCCATTGGGGCTGATGCGGTTGAGGGGGACGATGTTATTCGGAAACGGGGCGCGCGTATCGGGATCGTTGATGGCGCGGGCGCGTCCAAAGAAGGGATTGGCCGGGTTGAGTAACTCGCTCAAGTCCCCTCGGCGCATGGCCAGGGTTGGCACGCTGCCCGTATTGGTGGGCACGTTGCGACGCTTAATATACTCCTGGGCCCAGAAGAAAAACATCTTGTCGCGTTTCTGATTGAACTTACCGGGAATAGCCACCGGCCCGCCGATGTCGTAGCCGAATTGGTTAAAGCGGAAAGGGGCGGCGGTGCGGTTTTGCGCCGGATCGGGGCTGCGATTGCGCTGCCAGCTATTCGCGTCGAGCGCGGAGTTACGAAAGTTCTCAACCAGGTCGCCGTGAAAGTCTTTGGTGCCGCTCTTGGTGACAAAACGGATCTGCCCTCCCGAAGAGCGGCCGAATTCGGCCGAGTAATTGGCCGTCAGGATCTGGACTTCCTGCACGGCGTCAACGTTCAAGGAACCCAGCATCGAGCCCGAGGACCGGGTCCGGGTGGCCACGGCGCCATCGACATAGACGTTATATTCGTCAGAGCGGCCACCGTTAATGGAGAATCCGCCATTCGAGACGCTATCGGGGTCGAAAGTATTGATATTGCCGCCGCGGACGCCGGGCTTCAGCAACGCGAGGTAAATGGGATTGCGGCCGTTTAACGTGAGGTCCTGAATCTGCCTGGCTTCCACCACGCGGCCCACTTGGGCGGACTCCGTATTGACTTGTGCGCCCGTCGCGCGCACCTCCACCGTCTCGGTTAAGGCCCCGACGGCCAGTTCCACATCGACGGCCACTTTGCTTGCGGCGTTCACCACAATATTCGTTTGCTGGTAGCGCTTGAAGCCGGTGGCCTCCACGCTGACGCGATAGGTGCCGATCGGCAAGGTGACGAAGATATAGAAACCCTGGTCGTTACTGTTCGCCCGCT
>JAYVRS010000751.1:0-4634 GCA_043776185.1 Bryobacteraceae bacterium
CTGGCGCATTTCCACCAGTAGCTTCTTCAGTTTGCTTTTGCCGTTGGTGAGCGGGACGCGCTGCTCAATCGCCAGGAGCCGGCTCCAGGCGCGTTCGAAGCCTTCCTTGCGTCGGCGCAGATCGAGCTGAGCCTGGGCGCCGGCCACGAGTTCGGCGAAACGGGGTTCGGCGGGGAAGCGGGCGGCGACCACGTCCAGGGCTTCGGCGTACCTCTGTTCAAAGACCAGCGCTTCCGCTCGCGCTTTGACGGCAACCAGATCTTGCTCGCGTTCGAGGTGACGTAGTTCCTCTTCAGCAGCCTTGAGCACCTGCGCCAGACGGGCTTCGGCCGGATACTTGCGGGACATCGGCCGCAGGATGGCGATGGCTTCGGCAGCTTGGTTGGCGGCCAGGAGTTGCTCACCTTGCGCGACGCACTCGCCGATGGCGGCGTCGGCCATGCGTTGCGCGATCTGCCCTTCCACCTGCCGCTTCAAGTCGCGCAGTACGGTGTGGGTGGGGCTGAGAACGAGCCCGGCCCGGATGTCGGCCAATGCCTTTTCCGAGTCGCCGGCGGCGTGGGCCATTTGCGCCGCAGACAGATGCTGGGCCGTTTCCTGCGCCGTAAGTACCGACTGGCGCAGCTTCGAAAGCCGGGCGGAAGTCGACTCGAGGTGCAGCGCCCGATCAACCGCCTTGAGAGCTTGGGTGAACTCCCCGCCTTCCACCAGCCGCTGCACGTGGCGCTCAACATCAGCGCTGGCTTGCACGCGACGCTGCTCTTCCAGCCGCTGGCGCGCCGAAGCCAGAACCGGAGCGACACGCGGATCGCCTAGATGCTGGGGCGCGGCCTCGATCATCTGGATGGCGGCGTCGGCACGGCCCTGCGTTAGCAGGCGGCCGGCGTCGCGCGCCAGCCCGGCGGCTTCCTGCTCCCGCCGCTGCGTCTCGATCGCGGCTTCCAGCGAAGATTTCAGCGCGAGCAGTTCGGGGTCACGATCAAACTCGGGCAGCGCTTCGGTGAGGCGCTGGAACGCTTCAACGTGACGTTTGCCTGACTCCAACCGGCGCACTCCGTCGATCAGTTCCCGGCGGGATTTCCGCCACTTAGCCTCGCCTTGGGCCGCGAGAATCTGCTCCTTCAACAGCACAAGCGGACCCTCGTTACCCAGGCGGCGGACAGCGGCTTCGACAGCCTGGAAGGCTTGGTCGACCTGGCCGGCTTCGAGATCCTGCCGGGCCTTGGCCGCCACGCTTTCGATCTCCCCCAGCCTCTGATGTTGGCGAAACTGGGCGTCGGCCAGGGCTTTCAGGTTGGTCAGCGAATCCTGAGCAGGGAAGCGGACGATGGCGGCATTGAGTACCTTAAGGGCGGCCGCGGGCTCGCCTTGGGCCAGCAGTGCCTTCGCCTGCGCCTCGATGTGCTCCACTTCAGCCCTATCGGCGCGCGACTCCAGGGCCGCGGCGATCTGGCGTCGAAGATCGGCGAGGGTCGGATCCTCACCGAGTTCGGCGATGGCGGTATCAGCTCTCGAGAGGGCCTCGTCCAGGTGGCCCGTCTTCATCAGCCCGCGGATGGCTTCCACCGCTTGCCCGTAGGCCATCACCCGGTCGTAGCGGGCCTTACCGGCCAGCGTCGCCTGGCGGCAACGGAGGAGGCGATCCTGGGCCGGAAAATCGACGAGCCCCTGGTCGAGCGTTTCGAGCGCCCGTTCGAATTGGCGGGCACGCGAGAGGCTTTCCGCCTCCGAGATGATGACCGAGATCTTTTCCGCCAGCCGTTGTTCTTCGAGCTTTTGTTGGGCCTCTTTGAGCAGGGTGCGCAATTCGGGGTCGTCGGGGAATTTTGTGACGCCCAGGCGCAAGTCTTCCATGGCGCTATCGGGCTGGTTGGCATCGAGTTTGGTCCGGGCGTCGATGGCCACTTTGCGCACGGCATGTTGCCGGCGCTGCTGGTCGAGCCCGGCTTCGGCCCGCAGGCGAAGCGGCTCCAATTGCCCGTCGTCGCCATAAGCACGGGCGAAGGCGCTGATGGACTCGAGCGCCTCACCGAAACGCTGTTCCCCCAGCAGGGATTTCGCTTGGACGGAAACCTGATCGAGCGCGGTGCGACGCTCGTGCTCGCTTTGGGCCGCGCCGATCGATTGCATCAGGTCGCGCAATGCGGTGGCGGTGGGATACTCGGTCAGCACTTGGCGGAGGCGGTCGACGGCCTGGTCGAAACGCAATTGCGCCACCCATGACTGCGCTTCACTGGTGACGGTGGCGACGGCCGTGGCCTGCGCCTGATTCCGCAATTCATCGGCCGCGAAACTCGCGAGGTCACGCAATTCGCCGGACTCGGGAAACTCCTTGCGCCACTGGGACAGGCGATCGACCGCATCGGCAAACCGCTCCTTTTTTAAAAGCGTCCGGGCTTCGCCGAGAACCGCCGCGAGGCGATTGCGATGGATGCGGTGGTCACGCTCCTGAACCGCGGCGTTGAGCAGGTCGCGCGCGGGAGGGGAGTCGGGATGATCATGGACGAGGGCTTGCAGATCCTCGACGGCCTCCTCGAAGTTTTCGAGCACCATCAGACGCCGGGCACGATTGATCCCTTCTTCCAGTTGCCGGGCACGCTCCCGTGCGCCGATGGATTGCTCGATTGTCTCGCGGAGGGCCCCGGCTTCGGGATGTTCGGGATCGCGGGACAAGGCCTGCAGGAGTTGGGCGTGGGCGGAGGTGAGTTCGCCACGGTCGAGCGCCTGTTGAGCGTTGTCGAAAAACTTCTTGGCCTCCTCGGCCCGGTTACGGCAGGCCAGAGCATCGCCGAGGAGTTTTTGGAGTTCGGGGTCGGTTTTATTGAGTAGTTGGGCGCTGCGGAAGGTGTTGATCGCCGCGTCGTAACGGCGGGCCTTCAAATGCTCGCGGCCTTCTTTGGCCAAGTCGTCAATCCGGGGCCGGATTTCGGCGTCGCGCAACTGCCGCTGCAGCGTCTCGCGCAGGTCGCGAGCCACGCGGTTGCCGGGCTCGGCTTCGAGCGCCTCCCGCAGCACAGAAGCCGCTTTTTCGAGTTCCTGGGCGGCGATGAGCACCCGCGCCTCGGCTAGCAATTCGGTGACGCGTTCCTTCTTGAGTTCGGCAATCACAGGCTCCAGATCGAAGCCGACATCCTCCAGGTTCTGGTAGCGATGGTCGCGATCCTTGGCCAGCATCTTAAAAATGACTTGCTCCAGAGCTTCGGGACAATCCGGGCTGATGGAGCGGATGGGCTCAGGATCGCGGTAACGGATATTGTGCTTCACGGCTTCCTGTGTCTCGCCGTAGAAGGCATGCGTGGCCGTCAGCAGACGGTAGCTGGTGATGCCGAATTGGAAGATGTCCGTGAGGGCATCGGATACGGCATCGCCGCCTTCGAGCAGTTGCTCCGGCGCCATGTAGAGCAGCGTGCCGGGCGGTGCCGCGCCGGGCATGGAGAGCCGAACGGCCGCGGCCTGCGTGAACAAGGCAATGCCGAAGTCGACAATCTTCACGACGTTATCGTGCTGCAGCATGATGTTGGCGGGCTTCACATCGCGATGCAGAATTCCCCGGCGATGGGCATGATTCAGACCGGCGGCGGCCTGCTTGATAATGTCGACCTTCTGTAGTAAACCTAATGGCCGGCGGCTGGTGATGATGCGCTCGAGGTCCTCGCCATCCAGCAGCTCCATCACCAGATAGGGCGTGCCCTCGAAGTCGTCGAAGTGGTGGATGACGACGATGTTGGGATGGCGCAGGCGTCCGGCGGCGGCGGCTTCGTTCTTGAAGCGCTTCACCATCTCGGGGTCGTCGGCGGCGTTCAGCGTTTTGATGGCCACCATGCGGTCGGTGCCGGGATCGAAGGCGCGATACACTTCGCCAAATCCACCGCGGCCCAGGACAGCCTGAATCTCGTATCGACCGATGTTTTGGCGGGAGAGTCTCACGGTTAGGTAGGCCTGGAGAAGCACAATGCCTCCGGCTCCAGCACCGGTAGGGTGCGGCCGTCAGCCGGCATTTCGGTCGCGCAGTTCTGACTCATAAAGCGAAATTCTTGGCGTGATCGGGACGCAAATCCAGACATCGCTTAACCAATAATCATACAACCAGCCGATGCGTGTGATGCCCAAAACGAAGGTACTGGAACCTTTCCCGGTAATAAAAGCCGAGGAAACAGGGCTATCCACGGGCTTGTTCGGCGTAAATATTCCCCAAGCCGGGCGGGGACGCGCGTCAAGGCTGCGCGTAAGCGCACTGCGGCAGCGGCTTGGCCTTGACGCGCGGCCCCGCCAGAATAGGCTGGTAAAAGGCGTTAAGAAGGCGGTTAAAAATCGATTTCATCCGCCGTGCGCGAACCCAGCGGCCTCGCTGGCGGCTCCTGGTCCCCCCGGCCGTGAGACCGCCGGATTCAGCGTCTTCCCGGCACCGACTCGCCAGCGGCCTTCTGCGGCCTCGCCAAGGCCACTTTTGGGGAATTGTTCTTCGCTTCTGAGGCTCTAACCACCCCCCCTTAAGCCGCCACACCATTCACCCTCCAGTCCAGCCGGTACCACTGCTGAATGTTGTTCGTAAGGTTCCCGAAAAGTGCGCGGCACTGGAAAGCGTCGGGACATCCCCCTTGAAATCATTAGCCAACGAGCAATTCAGGTAACAG
>JAYVRS010000752.1:0-4633 GCA_043776185.1 Bryobacteraceae bacterium
CCTTCATCGGCATCAACCTCGACATCGGTCACTTCTGGGCCGCCAACTTCGATGCCGTTCCATTCATGAAGGAACACCATCAGCACATCGTCACCGTGCACATCAAAGACCGTAAGAAGAATCAGGGCGATAACATGCCCTTCGGCCAAGGTGACACGCCCATCAAGGAAGTGCTCCTGCAGATGAAGGCCAATAAGTGGAAAATTCCCGCCATGATCGAGTACGAGTACAAAGGCACCGACACCGTCGCCGAAGTGAAGAAATGCTTCGAGTACTGTAAGGCTATCCTGACCGCGTAACCACACCCAGTTGGGCGGGTCCCGCCGTCCGGGTGTGGGGGCCCGCCCTCCCACTTACTTCTGCAAAATCTGGAAGGTCGCCGTGATGAACTGCCAGTCCGGCAACTCGTAAGCGCGCAGCGAGGTCTTCACCGGAATCGTCATGTCCTTAGCCTCGTAGGGCAAAACGCCGGAGACGGGCGTCTTCACCGTGAACAGCGCTTCGTCCGCCTTGGCATTCTTGGCTCGCACTTGTAACTCCAGGTCAAACGGCGCGATCTCGCCTGCTGAGTGATTCACGATGATGAACTTCAGTTGCACCTGCTGCTTGCTTTCGACAATGCGGAAGCCCACCACTTCGACAAACTTGGCTACCGGGCTCGGGTCACCGCTGGGACGAGTGGTCTCCGTCACGGTCGCGGATTCGCCCGTAACACCGCTCGGCGTGCGCATGAAATGAATCACTCCGTAACCGACCGCCGCCACCCCCACAATCGACAAGACGGCGATCAACCAGCTGGGAAGTCCGCTGGCCGGGGTCGGCGCGGGATAGGCGTAGCTCGCCATCGGCGTTGCGCTCTCCGTCGGGGCCGTACCCATCAATGGCGCTTGCGTGTAAGCTACCGGTGCCTGCACGACCGGTGCCTGCAAGACCGGTGCCTGCACAACTGGTGCAGGGGGCGGAGCACTGGCGGCCTTCTCCCGCGACTCACAGGTAGGACAATCGTTATAAGAAGGGGGAACTTCGGTGCCGCACTTCGGACAGATCCACGTAAACATTCTTTTACTCGTGTTCCTTTACTTGCATACTCTATCGTAGGCTGTTCGTTAACAGACGCAGCGTCCAGGAGGCTCGTTACGTGAAGTTCCACCGTCGTGCGGGTGGCACGCCCCGCCAAGTGGCCGTGTTCCCCGGCAGCTTCAACCCGCCCACCGTTGCTCATCTCGCGCTGGCCGACCGGGCTGCGCACCTCGTCGATGAGGTGATCTTCGTTCTGCCCGAGGTCTTCCCCCACAAGGATTTCCGCGGCGTCGGTTTCGACGACCGGCTCGGCCTACTGCTGAAGGTCGCCCACCAATCCCATTTCACCGTGGCCAGCACCCAAGGGGGACTCTTCATCGACATGGCTCGCGAGCTTCGGCCGCACTACGCCGACGCCAAGTTGCACTTTCTCTGCGGCCGCGATGCCGCCGAACGGATCGTCGCGTGGGACTACGGCCAGGCCGGCATGCTGGAGCGCATGTTCGCCGAGTTCAGCCTCTTGGTGGCGGCCCGCAACGGCCACTACGAGCCGCCCGCCGCCCACGCCGGCTCCATCGCCCGCCTGCCGATGGAGCGCGATTTCGGCGACTTGTCCGCCACTCAAGTTCGGAACTTGGCGGCCCACCATGGCGATCTGCACGAACTCATTCCGGCCGAGATCGTGGGCGACGTGGCCCGGCTTTACCGCGCGTAAACCCTAGCCCCATATCGGCGAGCCAGACGGGTACCCTCAGCGACCCCCATCAAGCACACCACCGTCGCCAGCGCGTCGGCCAGCATACCATTATCGGCCACCACGCTGGCCACTACGCCATTGGTGAGGCCGAGGCCCGTGCCAGGGTCGATGATGTGCGAATAGCGCTTGCCGTTCGCCTCCAGAAACTGCTCCGTGTCGCCCGACGTGGATACGCCGGCCCTCCGTAACGCGATGGTTGGGCCTGCGGGCTCCAAGGCAATGCGCCAGCTCGAGTGCCCGGTCGGCCCATCGCCCGCCACCAGATCACCGCTCACCGCAATCAGCACCCGGCTTTCGCCCGCCTCCTGCACCACCCGTCGCGCCTCGTCCGCCGCGTAGCCCTTCGCGATACCGCCCAGGTCGAGCCGTCCAGATTTCGACAATCGCGCCGCCGCGATCGCCTCCCCCGTCGGCATCTGCTTCAATCGCCGAGCCTCACGCCACAAATCGAACAGCACCGTCTGCGTAGGGTCGAACGCTCCGTCCGTCTCACGAGTCAGGCGTCGGGCCAGTTCCAGCGGCGGCCGCAGATCGTCACTTACGCGCTCCGGGTCGAAGTGGTTCACTTCGCTATCGGGCTGGTAATTCGAGAGCCGCATGTCGAGCTCGTGAATGCGGTGGAAAGCCTGCCGAATCGCCGCTCGGGCCCGCGCCGGATTCTGGCTTTCCACCGTGATGCGCACCAGCGTGCCCATATGGGGTTGAGTAAGTTCCAGCCGCTCGAAGGGAGCCACTGCGGTCAGGAGTAACTGCCGGCGAGTCAACTTACTCGTTCTCGACGCCGTTGTTCCAAGCGCGATGCATGACGCTCACGCTCGGCACGCGCACCGGTCGTACCAGCCGGAAGCCGAGTGACTGGGCGTCCGTCATATACCAAATGCTCTTCGGAATCTGCGGATCCTGCATCTTCCAGGAAGGGTCACTGGCCACCCGGGCGGAGCAGGTCAGCTTCTGGGCCGTATCGGTCCAGCCGCCGCCACGCGCCACATGGGGATAAGGGCCCGTGCTCGGTACCCAATCGCTGGCCGTCGTCTGCGTGCTCTGGTAAGGAGCGTAACCGTCCAGCGTCCACTCCATCACGTTGCCCAGCATGTCGTGCAGGCCCCAGGCGTTGGCCTGCTTCTTGCCGACTAACTCGTACTTACCATCAGTGTTATTCACATACCAGGCCGCCGCCTTCAAATCTACTGGCGGCGGACTATTCGCGCGGCAAGCGTATTCCCATTCCGCCTCCGTGGGCAGCCGGTAGAAATGGCCCGTCTTCGCACTTAGCCATTCAGCATATTTATTAGCCGCATGCTGCGTCATGGAGATGGCCGGAAAGCCATTAAGACCCATGCCGAAGCTCATCTCGACATAAGGCTTCGTAGGCCGGCTGACGCCGTCGACGATCGCGTCCCTGGCCGCCTTTTCCGTATCGTTGGCGAACATGAAGAGGCGATACTCATCCCAAGTAACCTCATGCTTCTGCATCCAAAAAGCCTCCACCTTCAACTCGCGCTGTGGCGATTCGTCCTTCTCACCGGAACCCATCGTGAACTTGCCGGCCGGGATCGGCAACATCTCGAACGCGGCGTCCGCGCCTGGAATCGTCTGTGAGTAGCTTGTGCCCGCCTTACCGGGCCGCTGCGCCATCACCTTGCGCCGGATCAACGCCGTCAAGCCCACGTCATCCTTACCGGCTTTGGAGGGCATCTTCAAAATGCGATCTGCGGGCCACGGGGCGCCTTCGGCGATCCAACTGCCGATCGACGCGCGTTCAGCCGCCGGCAGTTGCGCGCCGCCCGGGGGCATCGCGCCCGGCTGATTCGGATCCATGTTGACCACCCGCAAAAGGCTCGTGTTGAGGTTCTTCGCCGCCGCCGCTCGCGTGTGAAAGCGAACGCCGCCTGCCCCCTTGGCTTCGTCATGGCAGGGCAGGCAAGCGCGTACCAGGATCGGTTCAATCTCGGTGAAGGGAACTGCGGCGAAGGCGAGCAGCGGAAGGGCGAATGGCAGCATGTCACTTTGATGCTATCGCGCCCCACGCTATCCTGACCACATGACTCGTCTCGCCTTGCTGTTCGCCATTGCCGCCGCCGCCTTCCCCCAAGGCCTCGATTGGGTAAAAGCCAACTACACCAAATACGAATACCGCGTCCCCATGCGCGATGGCACCAAGCTCTTTACCTCCGTCTACCTGCCCAAGGACCAATCTCAAACCTGGCCGATGATGCTGATGCGGACGCCCTATGGCGTGGCCCCCTACGGCGTCGACCAATATCGCGATCAGATGGGCACCAACCCCTGGCTCGCTCGCGATAAGTACATCTTCGTCTTTCAAGACGTCCGTGGCACCCGCATGAGTGAAGGCCAGTTCATCAACATGACCCCCCATAAGGATTCGAAGAGTGCCCGCGAGTTCGACGAAAGCACCGACACCTACGACACCATCGATTGGCTGGTGGGGCATCTGCCGAATAACAATGCGCGCGTCTGCACCTGGGGCTCATCGTATCCCGGCTTCTACACCGCCGCCGGCATGATCGACGCCCATCCGGCGCACAAGTGCGCGATCCCGCAAGCGCCCATTATGGACTGGTTCACCGGTGACGACTTCCATCACAACGGCGCGCTCTTCCTGCCCCACGCCTTCAACTTTCTGGCCAGCTTCGGCCGCCCCCGCCCGGAGCCCCGCACCACCGCCGCCGACCGTTTCGACCACCAGACGCCCGACGGCTATGACTTTTTCTTGCGCCTGGGGCCTCTGGTCAACGCCAACGAAAAGTATTTCAAAAACGATGTCGCCTTCTGGAACGACATCATGAAAAATGACACTTACACCGAGTTTTGGAAGTCCCGTAACTTGCGTCCGCA
>JAYVRS010000753.1:0-4632 GCA_043776185.1 Bryobacteraceae bacterium
CATGCCGAGAGATGAATTTCCGAAGCAGTTGGTTTAACGCTGGGAAACTGTACTACCCCGTGGCACCCCGTCCTATTTTTTGATATGCCAATAAGATGAATAACATGTGACCCACGTCCCCCTAGCAGACCGGCGCGAAACCGGCTGGGGGCCTGGCACTCCCGGCACGACGACTGCGATTCACCGCCAAGGCACGTCAGGATCTGGGAGGGGCAGGTCCTCGGTTGGCCGCCTCGCGGCGTGATCTGTGCTCACCGCAGGTTATCCGTGGGCGGTTGGGCCGGGGGCGGTTGGGCCATTGGCGGGTCGGAAATGCCGCGAAAACGTGGACGGGAACCGCTATTACGCAAATCGAGTTCTGCAAATACTTTAGTTTCATTGTGTTGCGGGGAAACTGTACCACCCCGTGGCACCCCCCGTGGAGTCTGTCGGAGAGAAAAATCGACGTACGTAGAATCAACAACTTACAAGTTTTGCGCGACGCCGACTTGTTCGTAAGTTATTGATTCTACGTTCGAGGAAAGTTTCTCTCCGACAGACTCCCGTGGATGGTCCCGTTTTCCTAGAACGGTTAGTGTTGCAACCTTGGATGGCCGCTTTCGCGAGTCTGCGGGTGCGGCTAGGCGCGAGCGCACGGGGCCGCGGTCCGGGCCGAGTGTCGACGACCTTGCGGATGGCGAGCGACGCCATGGGTTCAGTTATGCGCCGATCCGGCTGGTCCTAGGCACTGCAATTCCCAAATCATGTCTTTCATCATCGGCCGCAGCAAGTAACTAATTTGTAAAGGCTTATAAAAATGGCAGAGCGTCTCGTGCATGGCGAGGATTCCCGCCCTATCGGGGCACCTGATACGTACCCGCCAAGCGGTCAGCGATCGATTGCCCCGGCACGACTATCATCCAAACAAATTCAACGGCCATGATGACCGCCGCCACAAAAAAGACAAAGAGAGAGGCTTGCTCACCAATCGGCAGCAAAACGATAGGAAACGCCAGCAGTGCCGGCGCCATCGCCAACATGCTGCGCCAGACTAGCCGCGCGCGGGAAGCATTCATTCCGTCTCGTCCAACGATTTCCGCGCCAAAGACTCGCTTGAGTAGTCCGCGCCGAGCGACCATGGCGGCGAAAACTGAAATCACGCAAGGGAAAAACCAAAAGAACGACACCGTCACTACCTCGATGCGCCTATTTGACGGTGCGGCACTTCGGCGAGTCCCTTGCGGACTCATCTGCGCTGCCGTGCGACGCATGGTCCTCCCAAGCCAGTAACCGGACTGCTGAGCGACGGTTGGAGCGGATGGATGAGAGTGAGGGGAAATGTGCTTAGCCCGCGCCACCTCGGGGCTGACCGAAATCGTTCGCAAGTCCTCAGATCTGATCGATGGGTGCGCCGCAAGGACCGAGTCGGCGACTTCAAACAAACCTTCCTTTTTGTCACCAGGTGGCGGGAAACGCACCAGAGGATCCTGGATCGCTAGCCGGAACTTGCCCGCAACGTAAGATTCAACGACCAGGCGCTCACGCAACGCCTCCGGGCTCTGATCTCGACGCAATACTTGAACCCTTCTAAGATAGGAGGGCAAGTTAGAAACATCCGCATATTTTGCGTTCGTGTATAGAGTTACCAGAGTAAAGGCTGTAAAAAAGGCTGTAAAGATGAATGGCAATGCGCCGCACACAATGGCAGGCAGGATGCGCCCGTGGAGAGCCACATCACACTTCAAGCCGATTAGTCGATTCAGCCTTTCGCGTAGTTCAGCGGCCCCGATGCGATCTTCGCCTCTCAATCGATCCAAAAACTCGCGCGCGCCAATGGGTAGCGGAACGTGCCCACCGCCCCCGAGCACCATACCGGCCACTTGGGACAGAAAGGTCTGGGGACGCAAGGGCTCAGCATCCGTGGTGTTGTTGGCGCCAGACGCGGGGAAATCCAGTAGAAGGGCCCTGCCATCGGCTGCAATCCAAACGCGATCCAGAGCGAGACCAGCATCGGTTTGAGCGCCGTCATTGGCCTCTTCGATGAGATCCTTCAACCAGTAGCGAACCACACGCCAAGGTTGCGGCTTGACTGCGAAATCGGCCAGGGACCCTCCCCTTGGCGCTTCATACGCGTCCCACGCCTCATCGGCCGAGCGCTTGCCAGCGAGCCATCTCAGGCGTCCAGGCCTCTGGGCATCGCGCCGCGACGGCGCTACGGGAGGCGTTCCAGCAGCGGGAACGTGAATCCAGACGGATCGGTGCAAGGCCGGGTCGAAGCCGAGCCATAGCCGGCCATGGCTCGTCTCGCCGAGGCCTTCAACGACTGAATACGGCCCGATTCTTTGCGCGCTGGCTTGCGGAAGCGGTGGCTCAGGGGACTTCATCTGGAACCGTTCGCGCAGACGGGCACGGGACTTGACCACCACTCGCGTACCACTGAGGAGTTCATGAATTCCAGCGAAGCCGTTGGCGCGCCGCGCCCTGGAAAACAAGATTCCCAGCATCAAGAAGGAGATCCCAACGGCCCATATCTCTTTTGCAGGAATCGATAGCGATAGCAGTATGTTCCCGGGGAAGCTCGTGATCATGCAAAAAAGCGCGGTTCGATAGAGGGCCCTCGACCAACCCAGGCTACCGTCCTGGCTCAAGACTCTTAACCTGAAAACTGCCTTCCCCAGCGACGCACCCCATAACCGTTCCGATACTGCGAAGTAGATGAACATCACAGAAAAGCTGACCAGGTTGCCGACCCAGGCGGAAAACTTGTCTGGGCCAAAGGGTATCAGAAGCGGGACCAAAAACAGAGTGTCGATCAGATAGGCGATTGTGCGCACCGCAAGCCCTGCCGGCTCTGGCGCAGCTGAGCTAAAGGATGCCAACGCCTCTTCCAGCGCGGCATAGGTCGCAAACCGCGCCTTCGGCTCCTTCGCCAGGCACTTCATCACCACGCTCGACAGTTTCTTCGGAATAGACTTCCTCAGCTTCGCCGGCGCATCCGGAACATGATTCAACACCTCAGCAATCAGCGACACACCCTGCTTCTCAAACGGCAACTTCCCCGTCAGCAGGAAATACAACGTCGCACCGACGGAATAGATATCGGACCGCACATCGAGTTCCTCGCCCCGAAGCTGCTCCGGCGAGGCGAACGCCGGCGTCCCCAGAAAGGAGCCATCAAGCGTCAGGGCCTGCTCGTCGCGAACAACAGAAGACAAGGCCAGCCCGAAGTCACCCACTTTCACCGTGCCGCCGGTCTCGACAAAACAATTCGCCGGCTTGATGTCGCGATGCAGTATCCCCTTCTCATACGCCGCGTTCAAGCCAGCAACGACCTGCAGAATCGAATCTACGGCCTGTGAAGGCGCCATAGCTCCATGCCGCTTAACGAGCTCCGAAAGGGTGCCGCCGGAAACCAGCTCCATCAGAATTGCCGGAGTGTCATTAATTTCCTCAGTGCCGAATACGTAGACACAGTGAGGATGGCTAACCGATGCCGCGAGTCGTCCTTCACGAAGAAACCGCTCTCGCGCGGCGCCCAGTGGTTGGGTAAGCGTCTTCAGCGCGACACGGCGTCCGCTTTCGATGTGCTCCGCTTCATAGACCTGCCCCATTCCGCCTCTGCCGAGCAGCCGAACCAGCACGTAGTCGCCGAAGCGGCTTCCTGCGGGAAGCGACGCCTCGCTGATTTTCGGGGTAAACGCAACCGTCTGCGTTGCCTGCTCCGGGCTGGTTGGACTTTCCACTTTGCAATTGCCTCGCCATGAGAATACACCAACTGGCCACGCTACGCTGCGGCATCATCATTACCTCGAGAGCCATGAGTATCGAGCCCCTCGCCTCCCTCGAAGCAGAAATCGATGGACAGTGTGCCAGCGCCCGCGCGGGGCCGACAGCGGTGTTCGCGAATCGGCCGCATCCTAGGCCATCGGGGCCATCGCCGGGTATCCACCGTTGTTTAACCTATAGCGACACAGGTTAGTTAACCCGTCTTGGATTTTCGGAACTCGCCTCCGCTCGAAGTTTTGCGTGGGAAATCGCTCCTCCCAGCGACCTTATCCTTTATCCCAAAGGCGCGGACCCGGTAGCGAATGGCACTGCCGACGGCATGCATTTCACGGCTTTCAACGTCACTCGTCGTTGCCCTATGGCCAAACAGCAATCTATGTCGCGATGACTCCCTTAGACCCTGGCCTTTTTGAACAATGATTCGGATTTATACTTAATCTCCTGGGCTAGGGTAAAGGGGTCGGCCAACTGGTATTTCGGCAGAAACAGCTCGACCGAGATGGGTCCGGCATAGCCTCTTTGTACGAGCTTGCGTAGGATTCGGGCTAAAGGCGCCACGCCATCGCCGGGGACGACGCGGGATTGCAGGTCGAGTAATTCACGGGGCAGGTCCGGCGTGTCGTTCAGGTGCGCATGAATGATTTCGCCGGGCCGGATCAAGTCCAGATCCTCCATTTTGCTGGGCCCGGACCAGAAATGGTAACAATCGAACAGAATGCCGAAGTTGGGATGCGCCGTCTCGCGATGAAGCCGCAGCGCGGTGGGCAGCGAGGCCAGAAACGTGGAGTTTCTGACGAACTCTGCGGCCACCTTCAAGTTAAACTGCCGCGCGACCTCGGCGACCTGCCGAATGTTTTGGGGGCTTCG
>JAYVRS010000754.1:0-4614 GCA_043776185.1 Bryobacteraceae bacterium
TTGCAGCATCTCGACATCGTGAAGCGCGACGAGATCAGCAAAGTCTATCGGTTGAGCGCCAAATCGCCGGGGCAGGTCTTGGGATTGCCCAGCACTGAAGCGCTACGGCGCGCGGCGTTGCCCCGCATGCTGGAACTGCGAAATGAGTTTGGCGAGACGGTGAATCTGGGGTACCTGCAGCACGACCGCGTAGTGTACATCGAAGTGGTTCCCTCAGAGTTTGCGCTGCGTCTGAGTGAACGCCCCGGCGCCAGCGTGGAGGCCTATTGCACGGCGTTGGGCCGCAGCATCCTGGCCTTTAGCCCCGAGGGCGAGGCCGCCAGCATTTTGGGCAAAAAGATGCTGCCCAGAGTAACGCCCCAAACGATGGTGGAGCCTCAATTGATTCTCCAGGAACTGGCGCGAATTCGGCAGCAGGGTTACGCGATTGAAACCGAGGAAGGCGCGCTGCAGGCCACCTGCCTGGGCGCGCCGATTTTGGATGCCCACGGCCTGGCTGTGGCGGCGTTAAGCATCTCCGGACCAACCTATCGCTTCTCGCCTTTGTCCAATAAGAAACTGCTGCGGGCGCTGCGGCGCGCCACCCGTGAGATCGGGGCTAGCTTGGCGTGAGGCTAAGCTACTTCATCCTGGGCGTGTTGATGGCCCAGTTGGTGGCCCAGTTGGTGGCCCAGTATGGGGGGCTCACGCCGCGGGCTCAAGAGCTGCACCGGCGGGCCTTCGTTTTCGATGCGCACGTTCATGTGGTGAACCGGCAGTTCTATCAGGGCGGCTCGATGGGCGAACGCTCAGACCGGGGTCAGGTGGACTTGCCGCGCATGATCGAAGGCGGCGTCGACGCGCTTTTCTTTACAATGTTCGTCCCCGAAGACTACTATCCCCAGCGGTACGAGACCAAGCAGGTGCTGCGGCTGCTGGACGAAGCCTACCGCCAGATTTCGCTCAACCAGGACAAGATCGGGATTGCGCTCAACGCGACCGATATTGAGCGTCTGAACCGGCAAGGCAAGGTGGCGGCCGTGCTGGACCTTGAAGGCGGCTTCGACATGGACGGCGACCTGCGTGTTTTGCGCATGCTGTACCGTTTGGGTCTGCGTTCCTTTCAACTGTCCGCGCACAACTACGGGAACCACTTCGCGGAGCCCTGTTGCGCCACGAGCCAGGTGCGCGGCCTTACTGAGCAGGGCCGGGCCGTGGTGCGTGAGGCCAATCGATTGGGCATGGTGATCAATGTGTCGCATGCCAGCCAGTCCGCGATTCAGCAAGCGGTGGAGGCTTCTAGCGACCCGATCGTGAGTACCCACGATGGGCTCAAATTCTTTAACGACATCCCGCGGACGATGAGCGAGCAGACGTTGCGGAAACTGGCGGCGAAGGGTGGGCTGATCGGCTTTCATATCGGCAACGAGTTCCACAATCGGCCGATGTTTGAATACCGGTCCGCGCAAGCTGGGAAACCGTTCTGGGACCGCGAGGATGTCCATCGCGCTTCGCCGATGAGCATCTTTGAGATCGACCGTAAGCTGACGCCGCAGCTTCCTTCAGGAGGCGGAGTGCGTAGTACGCCGCCCGAGTTACTGTTCACCGTCGAGCAATGGTTTCGAGCCGTCGACAAGGCCATCGAATGGGTGGGCGAGGACCACATCATGCTGGGCACGGACTTCGATGGCGGGCCGACGCTGCCTACGCCGATGCGCGACATTCGCGACCTGCCGTTACTCACCCAGGCTATGTTGAACAAGGGCTACTCGGAGACCCGCATCCGCAAATTCCTGGGAGGAAATCTACTGCGCGTCTTTCGTCAGGTGACGGAGAAGAGTCGCTAGTTTTTGGGGCAGCGCAACGACTGCAACTTTGATCGAAACGCGGGGACCGCCGCTCGTGGAGTCGATCAACCCGGTGGGTTCAGGCCGGTAAAGACTTCTTTGCCGCGTAAGATCTTCGAATGCGATTTGATCCACGAGGCCGTTCACGTTTCGAAACGATAAGCCTCGTTTCGAAGTATGGCCCACGCAGTTTGCGGCAACTCGAAAATTCATCGAAGTATTGACAAACAAAGAATACCCTACGCCCCATTAGTAGGCCGTTCGTCGGGCCGAGCACACCGTGCTCAAGGGGGACTTCAAAAGGCGCTGGCTCGCTACGAGGACCAGCCGGTGCGGAACTCGGGGAAAAGGGTGAGTCCACCGCAGGCGAAGAGGGTTTGGCCGGTGATATAGCTGGCTTCCTGGGAAGCGAGGAAGGCGAAGACGCCGGCGATTTCGTCGGCTTCGCCGGGCCGGCCCATGGGGATGTGGCTGCAGACTTCGGCGGCCTTGACGGGGTCGTTGATCCAGGCATTGTTGATGGGCGTGACGATAGCGCCGGGTCCGACGGCATTGACGCGGATGCTGCGGCCGGCGTATTCGAGGGCCAGCGTCCGGGTGAGGTTTTCCATGCCGCCTTTGCTAATGGAGTAGGGCAGGTAAGTGGGCTTGGGGATGATCTCGTGTACGGAGGAATTGTTGACGATGACCCCTTTGGTGTTGGTGGCGAGGAAGTGCTTCAGGGCCTCGCGGGCGCAGATGAAGGTGCCGCGGAGATTGACGTTCAAGACGCGGTCATAGTCGGCGATATCGATCTGGTCGCTTTCGGCTTCCTTCTGAATGCCGGCATTGTTGATGAGAATGTCGATGCCGCCGAGTTCTTGGATGGCCTTCTCGAACATCATCTTGATTTGGGCTTCATCGGCGACGTCGGCACCGATGACGACGGCTTTGAAGTCCTGATGCCCGGCGGCGGCCGCGGCGGCGACGGCTTGTTGCCGCGTAATCTCGGCTTCATCGGGCTGGGACCGGTAGTTGATGGCGACGCTGGCACCTTCTTGGGCAAAACGAACGGCAATGGCGCGGCCGATACCTGACGAGGCGCCGGTAATGAGGGCGCGTTTTCCGGAGAGTCGTGTGGATGACATGTAGCTCTTAGTCTAAAACGGGCTGGGCCGGTTCGTCTCGACTTGGTTGTGATGACGGGTAGACGGTGGCTCGGCGGTGGCCAGAATCTGAGTTGGAAGTGACGAAACGAACCCGCAAATTGTTGATATCATTCATGTTAAATTTTTCGGAGTGGCCCTATTTTCCTTAGCTGGAGGGTTGGCATAGTTTACTCGGCGAAGACGATTTCGTCGACCAGCCCAACCGCGAGCAGGTACAGGAGGTGTCGACGATCAGCTTCGGAAGCAGAAGCCTCCGTTGACTAGCGGGTGAGGCGGCGTTCTCTCGAATGTAGTCTTCCAACTCGGCAGAGTGGATCCGCGGGAACTCGGAACCAAGCGGCATAAAAGTTGGTGGAGGCGGCGGGAGTTGAACCCGCGTCCGAAAAAGTCTGCCCTGAAAAGCCTACGTGTGTATCCGAATTCTAAATCTCAATGACCGTCTTAGAACCAGCAAGATAACGATCATCCAGTCCGATTGATTTAAACCGCCGGCTACGAACAGAAGCCTTTGGCCGATCTCCTAAGGATGACGCCGGTACATCAGGTCAGGAGCACCCCGATGAGCAGCGGCTACTTAATTAATTAAGCAGCGTATGCAAACTGCGTGTTGGCAGTTATAATTTCCGGTCGTTTAACGAGGGCCCGGAGCTCGACACGCCTCTTCAAAACAACGCAATCCCGTCGAAGCCGTTTCGCCCCCTTCTGTGGTTGCGGCTGCTTCTAGTGTAGCAAGTGCCCGTCCGCGCCGGGCGGACTCTCGCAAATGCCGGTCGATGAAGCGATAGGCCGCTTCGCGGGCGTCGGGCGGGAACTCGTGGGCGCGGTCCGGGAAGACCACTTCGAGTTGGCCCGGCTTGAAAAGGCGCTCGACTTTGGCGATGGTCTGTCGCACGCCCGTCACATCGAAGTTCGAGTCGTGCAAGGGAGCATTTACGAAAACGGCGCGGGGGGCGATGGCGGCCAGGACATCGCTGAAATCGAAGGGCATGCGCTGGGGGTCCTTGGCGTAAGCCGTCGCGATGCGCGGCATGTAGCCTTTGTGGCTCCAGCCGGTGAGGTCGCCGCCGTAGTAGCGCGCGAAGGCGGTGAAGCCGCAACTGGTGACGGCGACCTTCACCCGCGGGTCGAAGGCGGCGAGGAAGAGCGAGTTGTGGCCTCCCAGCGAATGGCCGATGACACCCATGCGTTTCGGGTCCACTTGCGGCATGGCCGCCAGCACGTCGAGCGCTCGTTGGTGATTGGTGATGCCCTTCATGGTGGCGCTCGAGTAGCCGTGGGTGTACGGATCGAAGGCGTAGTCGCCAAAGTTGGGATAATCGGGGGCGAGGGTGACGTAGCCACGGCGGGCGAGTTCCAGAGCGTAGTGCAAGTCGGGCTTATCGCCGAGTCCGGCGGGCTGGCCTTTGCCGATGCGGGTGGTTTGGTGGAGGCAGAGCATAGCGGGATGCTTGCCTTTCCCAGGAGGAAGAAAGAGGTAGGCGGGGACACGGTCCTGGTCGCGCGCGATGAAGACGATTTGGCGGCGGATGAGTCCGCCATCGAGCTTCACTTCGTCGATCATTTCGACGATGGGCGGCGCTTTGAGACGCGGGGGCATGGGGCCCATGACCGCTTCGAAGCGGGAGAGGTCGACGGCCAGG
>JAYVRS010000755.1:0-4613 GCA_043776185.1 Bryobacteraceae bacterium
CGACCGCAACTCATCTAAGTGCCGCAAAAGCGCCGGCGCGTCAGCATCGAAGAATATCTTGAATACGCGAAAGCCTTGGTCGTAGTGCGTTTTCGCAAAAGCGACGCGGTTTTCGCCGGCCAAGCCACTCAGATAAGCGGGCACTTGGCGGAGCGCCCGATCACCGGCGATGAGGCGGCAAACGGGAAGCCCACTGAGCTTACCTGCTAAGTCCCACAGGGCGAGGTCTAAACCGGAGATGGCGTCGAGCATAAAGCCGCCGGTTTGTCCACGAACGCGCATGGTCTGATACAGACGAGCCCACAGTTCCTCGATGCGGCGGCGGTTGCCGTCGAAGGCTTCGCCGATCAGCACGCCGGCCAGCAGATCCTCAATGATCACCGCGGAGACACGCGGCAGCACCGGCGCTTGAGCCTCGCCCCAACCGACCAGCCCATTGTCGAGCACCACCTTGACGAGGGTCGTTTCTAGTCGATCGGAGTAGACCGTGGCGACGGTCTTTGACCACTGATAGGCACCGGCGCGCGCGCCCAACTCGGTGGGCGAACCGGCCGTGCCGCGGGCCGCTTCGCGATCGCGCGGTACGGAGATGGGAATTGCTTCTACGCGCTCAATCCGGGCGGCCATTCTTTTTCTCCACCGCCCCGGCCAAGCTCTCACAAGAACGCGTGATGTGGCGGCCCATGGCCTCCACAGCACGCACCGCGTCGCGGGCTTCCACGGCGGTGACGATGGCGTCGTGCTCCAGCGCTTCTTGCTTCAGGCGTGATCGCCAATCGCGGTCGCCCGCATGGACGCCCGCAATCTGAAGGTGGGCCCGCAGGCTAGCGTACATTTCGAGTAGCTTGGTGTTACCGGCGGCCTGGATGAAGAGTAAGTGAAAGGCGGCGTTGTCCTGTTCATGGCGACGCCGGTCGGCTTCGGTGCGCGGCGGCTTGTTCATGGCGTCGCGCAGCCGGCCCAATTCAACTAGGTCCGGTGCCGTCAAGCAGGCGATGGCCTTTTCGACCGCCAGACACTCCAAGGCGCGTCGAATTTCGAAGGTTTCGCGAACCTCCCGTGCGGAGACGCTGGCCACAAAAGTGCCACTGCGCGGACGCACTTCCACCAGCCCTTCGGCCGCTAGCAGCTGAATCGCGTGCCGTACCGGCATGAGGCTGACGCCCATCTGCGTGGCCAGTTCGCCAGGATTCAATCGTTCACCCGGCCGCAACGCGCTGGTAAGAATCGCCAGCCGCAAGGCTTCATGAACGGTGTCCATCGCTCGCTCTTGCTTAATTCGCGGAAGGGCGGGTTTGGCTTTTGGAAATACTTTCAAGATAACTTACCTGTCTCCAATTGTGGCTCATTCAGGAAGCGTTCCTTTAGCATGAGCCGAAAGATGACATAAGCGATGGGATGCAAGAAGCCCATGATGTAGAAAATGGCGTCGTAGGAAAAAGTTTGCACCACCCATCCCGTGAGCGATGTAAAAAGCGATCCACCCAGGCCGCTACCAAAGGCAATGATGCCGGATACGGAGCCCACCACCCGCAACGGGAATATGTCGTTGGTGACCGTTTGCAGGTTAGTCTTCCAGGCCATGTGCGCGAAGGCCACCACACAAATGATGCCGAGCCCGACACTGGTGGAGGCACCGGGAATCAACAAGCTTAGTGGCATCAGCAGGGTGAAGGGCCACATACCCCAGGCGCGGGCCCGCACCACCGGCATACCGCCTTTGACTAACCAACCGGATAGCAGGCCACCGGCCAGTGCGCCCAAGTCAGCGGCGAGATAAGGCATCCACGCCAGCATGCCGATATCGCGCAGAGTAAATCCGCGCTGGTCGGCTAGATACTTCGGTAACCAGAGTAAGTAGAACCACCACACTGGGTCCGAGACGAAACGAGGGAGTAACAGTGACCATGTTTCCCGTTGGGCGAGTAGTTTGAGCCACGGCTCCTTCACGATTACTGAGACCGGAGCTTCTGCGCGAGGTACCACCCACATCCAGGCGGCCAACCATACCAAGCCCAAGGCACCGGTGGCGACGAAAGCCATTCGCCAGCCATAGCTGATGGAAAGCCAGGCCACCATGGGCGGTGCCACGATGGCCCCCACGGCGGCCCCGCCATTGAGAAGTCCATTGACGAAGGCTTTCTCCTTGGGTGAGTACCACTCGGAGATGGCTCGGAAGCCGGCCATGAAGTTACCCGGTTCACCGATACCCAGTAAGCCGCGATAGAAGGCCAAGCTCAGCGCACCTTGGGCGAAGCCATGCAGCATATTGGCGCTGGACCACCAGGCCATGAAGATAGCCAGAGCCTTCTTCGCACCCCAACGGTCCACTAATAATCCCGAACCCACATACATCAGCGTGTAAGGAATCAGAAAGGCTTGCAGAATATTCGCGTAACCGATGGGCGTGATGCCCAACTCCTTGGTCAATACCGGAGCCACCACCGATAGCACTTGACGGTCAACGTAGTTAATTACGGACGACAGGAAAAGCAATCCGGCGATGTACCAGCGTACTTGGTTCAATTCAGTTTGGAGATCCACTCCCGCAGGAAGGCCAACTCCTGCAATCCCGCCGTATCCAGTTCCGCCGTGGGATGCCGCACACGGGCGCCGGCGATGATGCCGCGCGCGACGAGGTTATGCTTCATGGCCGAAACGCCCAAGCCGGGTTGTAACTCAAAACGAATTAACGGGAGTAAGTGGGCGAATAGCCGCCAGGCCGCTTCGCGTTGGCCGCCCTCGAGTAAGCTCCACAGCCTGACGAATTCAGGGATCATGTCGGAACCGGGCATCACGCCGCGCGAGCCGCGATCGTACTCTTCGATAAAGAAATTGCCGTTCAAACCGCCGAACAGCGTCACCGGCGGCTTGGTGTCGAGAATCTGGGTGAACTTAGCGGACGTCGGCGGCGCCTCCACCTTCACCAGCGAAACATGCTCAATTTCGCGGGCCATCCGCGCCAGCAGGGCGGCGGGCATGGGCACCTGCGACATCAACGGCGCGTCCTGCACCATGATCGGGATGGTGACCGCCTTCGAAATCGCCTCGTAGTAGAACATCAGGCCATCGGCACCGGGCTTCAGAAAATACGGTGGCAGCACCATCAGGGCGGACGCCCCTTGGCCCTGGGCGGTTTGGCTGGCGCGCACGGCCAGGTCCGTGCCGGTGGCTCCGGTGGAAACGACCAGCGGCACCCGGCCATTCACTTGCTTCGCAATCGCCGCCAACAGATCTTGCCGCTCGCTATCCGCCAGCGCGTAGCCCTCGCTAGCGTTGCCGAATAAACCCAGGCCATGGGCCCCGGATTCCAGCAGATAGTCAACCAGCCGGCCTTGACTCGCGAAATCGAGTGAGCCGTCGTCGTGGAAAGTGGTGTTCAGGATCGGGAAAATGCCGTGCATGGAGATTACTCAGGTATTCTGAAATTTCAGATAATTTTGATCGTATCACAGGCGGAACCGCTATTTCCGCAATTCCTCGAATCGCTGCAAATGAGTGCGCCCCCGCTCCGGCTGTCCGGCGGCCCGGTAAAGCTGGGCCAGGCGATAGTGCGCGACGGAAAGACGTTCGTCGCGGCGCAAGGCCTCTTCGAGCGCGGCGATCGCTGCGGGACGGTCTCCCGAGGCCGTCGCCAGTCGCGCCAACTCCAGCAAGGCGCGGGTGCTCTGCGGGCCTAGCAAAACCGAGCGCTCCAGGTGCCGTCGCGCTTCGGCAGTGACGGCGGGTTCCTGCTTGAGCAACGCGCGGGCCAGATAGTATTCGCCGTCCGTGCTTTCCGGACTCGCCAGCCGGCGAATGGCCGCTAGCATCCGTGCTGACCAAACGGGTGCCGCGCCCACTGTTTCCCCCAGCACCGGCAACAAACCCACTGGCTTCACCGGCACCAAGCTACAGAGCAACTCGGCGCTCAATTCCGCCTTGCCCGCCATAAACAACGTGACGGCCACCCCTAACGGGAGGCGCTTTGTCTCAAAAAAAGTCTGCGCGGCACCGGGCATCTGGCCTTCCATCAGCCGCACGCCCTCCGCATAACCCGGCAACTGGCGCAGAATCGCGACTAACTCCTGATTCACCACCGCGCGCTCGGCCGAGACGTGCGAACTGCCGTCCACGGTGCCCGCGGCCACGCTCGTCTGGAACTTGCCGCGCTCTTCGAACTCGGGCGGCTTGGTGATCTGGGCCAGCGCCAGAATGAAGATCAGCATCACACCGAAAAGACTAACACTAGCGAGCCCGGCATGCTGGCAGGCTGCAAAATGCCCGCCGTGGCCGCCGCGCCGGGAGATGTAAATTTCCTCTGATCTCGAGCTCGTGGTGTCGAGTTATTCGACAGTCGCGCCGCCATTCAGCAGCAGGACGTCGTCGCCGCTATTTCGAAGACGGAGCGCCGTTTCCCTTCACCTCCAGGATGAAATCCTTGCGCTTTTCGCCCCCAAAAGCATTGATTCCGTTCGACCGGAGCAGGGTCCGCCAACTCTTTCAGGATGCTCTCCCGGCCCGCCAAGGTAGGTAAATAAAGGAGAAATAATATGAAAATCGGGAAACACATATCGCTAAATTTAATGACTACCTCATTGCAGTTATTGACAGGGAGTGATACCTTTCATCAA
>JAYVRS010000756.1:0-4600 GCA_043776185.1 Bryobacteraceae bacterium
GCGGCCTGCGCGGCCGCCGAGATCGGTAACTCAAGGTTAGGGTCGAAGTAAGAAAGGGCCCGATTGTAACGCTCGGTAGCCCCTTGTTCATACTCCATCCGCAAGCCAAGCGTCACCGTCAGATTTCGCGTAACCCGCCAGGTATCTTGGCCATACCAAGCGTAGTAAGGGCTGATCAAAGCATAGTTATCATTCGTGTCCACGGTAGCCGACGTCGGGATGCCCAGCATGAAGGTCGCCCAATCCAAACCGAGGCTGGCGGCGGGCGTATTTCCGTCTTCGTCCTTACGCACATAATTATTGGCGAAATTAAAGGTGCCTGACGTGAAACCGCCGTTCTGTAGCTGGGTCCGAAAGTGCTGCCGGACATCGACTCCGGCGCGCCACGAGTGTCCGCCGCGCACATGAGTAATGTTGAATTTCACCGCCTGTTGGCGGCCCTTGGTCCCCGGGTCCACCGTAGTGCCCACGAACATGTCGCCATTCCAGTGGGTCATCCCGGGAAATAGAATCCGGGGCATGACGCAGTTCGTGGCGCACTTAGCATCCATGTAAGCCGGCAGCCCCACTGAGCTCGGCTTATACTTGCGCGTGCCTAAGCGTTGGTTCTGTAACAGAAACCAATTTGTATCTACGGTGGCGTTCAGGATCGTGGTGGGGCTAAGCGTGTAAGTCCAGTCGGCGGCGCCGCTCAGCGCCGGTCTCTTCTCATCCCAATTCATCAGCCCCGGTTCCGTTTCGTAAGTGAAATCCTGCGCGCCCTCCAGGAAGTCACTCTTGAACCAACGAAAGAAGAAGCGATGGTTCTGGCTGGCTTGGTAATCTATGCGATTATTCCAAGAACGATAATCCACGTTATTCGGCATGGCGGTGGCCAAATAATTATTAATGGGATCCCGATTCGTGGTATCGACGCCGGCGAGCGGCATCCGCTTATTGTAAAAGTCGTAAATCGGATTCTGAACTCGCGCTCGCGGGATCAGGTTACCGGGGAAAGGATCCCGCACCCAATGGCCGGCGCGCGCCGGATCCGGTCGCGTGGTGGTCGGGTCGTAGACCTGGTAACGCACGGCATCCACTCGCAGGAGGTTAGAAAAGTCGCCGTTGCGCATGGCCGCGGTTGGCACCGTGTAATTGATCTCGCTGGGCCGGGCCGATTGCCGATTCTTTAGCTCGGAGAAACCAAGGAAGAAAAATAGTTTATTCCGCCCATCCACCACCTTCGGAATGTACACGGGACCACTGATAGTAGCTTGGTAGTTCAACGTCTTGCCCGATGCCAAGAGCGGCGCATTGGCGAGCGAATCGGCCAAGCCAACGTTACCGGCCGAACGCGCGGCGGCGATCTGTTGATAGCGGCTTTGCTTCACAAAAAACGAAGCCGCATTCCAGCGTTGGTTAATGAACTGAACCGTGCTCGTCCCATGAAATTGATTGGCCCCGGATTTGGTCGACATCGAAATGCCCAAGCCCGTCGCATGACCGAAGGCCGCATCGAAGTTGGAAGTCTCGATCTTAAACTCATCGATCACGTCGGGGCTCGGCATGATGGAGGCGCGCCGGTCGGTGCCGTTAGTCGAAGCGCCATCGATCGACCATTCGTTCCCGCCCACGTTGCCCGCCTGATTGTAGGCCGACCCGCCGCCCACCTGGCCCTGCACGAGGAACTGCGTGGTACCCGGCACCTGCACGCCCGGCGCCATCCGCGTCAAGGCCATCAGGTTGTTGCCAATCACCGGAAGATCCATCACTTCGCGGTGCGTCATGTTGCGCCCCGTGCTGACACTAGTGGTGTCGAGCATCGGCGCTTCCGCCGAGACCGTCACCGATTCCGTCGTCGCGCCGACATCGAGCACCACATTAATCTGCGCCTGTTCGCCGATGCCCAGTATGATACCGGTTCGCAACGCTTTCTTGAAACCCGCACTTTCGATGGCCACCGCGTAAGTCCCCGGCAGCAGTAACGGCACTTCGTAGTAGCCACGGTCGTTCGTGGTTAACTTCGTGGCGTTGGTGGTGTTGGTATTCGTGACGATCACCCCAGCGCGAGCGATGCTCGCCCCCTGCGGATCCGTCACCGTCCCCGAGATGTTCCCGCGAGTATCCTGAGCACTTAGGCCGACCACCGAAAGGCTCAGCAGGACGATGATCGAAACGCGCATTGAGTGAACTCCGATTAATAAAGTCGGGCCCGTAAATCCGGCCCCGGTCACGATATCACAATCGTGCAGCCGGAGCAGGGTAAGTTTGGCGACGGGCAAGTCTGGCGTCAGTGTCTGGCCGCTGAGTACTGCCGATCGAAGTACCCCGGGGTAATCGTCATCACTTGCGGGACTCTCGCATCCCGCCCTCGGCTATTCGGTTCCGGGGGCGGACCGGGTGAACTGACCGGCGGCGATGGGGTTATCGGGGTAGTCGGCAGCTAAGCGGCGAAGCATTTGATCGGATTCCACCTGACGCTTATCCTGCCGATAGATTTGAGCCAGGATCAGTTGCGCAAAACCTTTCAAGTAGCGGCCGCCAAAGGCGGCCTTACGTAAGTTGGCGATCGCTTGGGGGCGATTGCCTTGGGCGGCCTCCATCTTCATGAACGGCTTTACAAAGAAGGGGGCGCTCGAAACCAGATAGTCGCTGAAGCCGATAGTAAACCAGGCATCTTGTAAGTCGGGGTGGGTGCGAGTCAATTGAAGCGCATACTGTTGCGCCAACTTAGCCGAGATCCAGCTTTGGCGATAGCTTTTCTCCACCAGCGCCAGATAGTCGCGTTTTATCCCGTGCACCAGCATGAGAGCCATGATAGCTTGGGGATCGTCAGGATGGCGGGTGAGCAGCGTTTTCGCGCGTCCTTCAGCGATTTGGGAAGCGGCTTGGATGCGTTCCCAAACCAGCCGATCGGGTCGGCCTTGCGCTTTATTGGTGCCCGGATTCGGGGTGAGTAACTGCAGGCGCTCCAGTTCGGCGAATAGATCGGCAGCGGCGACGACGGCGTGGCCGAGCGGGTCACTATCGTGCAAGGCAGTGTATTCACGGGCGAAGGCGCGGCCGGAAGCAAAGTCGAAGCTATAGATGCGCGCGAAGGCGGTATCGACCGCCGAGGTGGCTACCGGCGCGGCGGCCAGATGGGGGGCGAGGAGAAGGAAGGCCCAGACGAGGGGTTTCAGCATGAAGTGTTGCCGGGGGATAAGGTCCAATGTTGTGGGATGCATGATGACACGAAGGGGGCTTAATTCTTTTGGGCAAGTTCCTTCACCCGGGAGATCTCGCGCTTGAACAGGGGATTCTCGGGGAATTCCCGCGTAAGCTCCTCCAGGAGTCGGATGCTATGGGGCAGACGCTTTTCGCGCAGGTGAATGAGACTGAGCAGAATCTTGGCGAAAGGGCCCAGGTACCGTCCGCCCTCCACCACGCGCTCGAGCTTCTTGACCGCGAGCAGTTTATCGCCTTGCGCTTCGTCGAATTTGACGAACCATTTGACGAAGAAGGGCAGGCTGCCAAGAATATACTCGGTGCTGCCGGTGGTGAGGTAGGCATCGGTATAACCAGGGTCGACTTTGAGCACTTGCAGAGCGAGTCGCTGCGACTCTTTAGCCATGTTGAGGCTGGAGATCTGGCGTTTCTCGATAAGCGCGGTGTAGTCCATGGTCATGCCGGAGTTGATGGCGAGGGCAAAGAGGGCGTCGGAGTCTTGGGGATTGGCTTTGAGCCGCTGGTTGGCGGCGGCGCGCGCGCGATCCATGGTGGCGAAGAAGGCATCCTTGAGGACCGGGTCAGGCTTCAAGCCGCGCTTGTCGGCGATGCGTTTATCGTCGGCGAAGAACTCGCCTTCCAAAACCTTGAGGCGATCGAGCTCAAAGAAGAGATCGGACGAAGCGCGGAAAGTGTGCCCCATCGGGTCGGCCGGTTGCTGATAAATGTAATCGTCCAGGATACGATTGGCCGTCACAAAATCGACGTTGTACATGCGGGCGAGCGCGGATTTGACGATGGCATTGGTGCGGGGTCCCGCAATGCGCGTAGGTGTTTGCGCCCACATCAAAACCGGCGCGAGGACAAGGAGGCATTTAGCTGAAGAGACGATCAAAGTAATCCCGGGTGCGTGATTCGATTTGGGTAAGTTCTAGAGCCAGTGGCTGGTCGTGAAGGTGATCGGGCGTCCAACGGGCGACCATGATGGCGAGTTGCTGGCCAGCCACCGGAGCGGTGGGTAGGCTGCCCGCGGTTTGGCCGTCAAGCAGACGCAAACCATGGTCCACCGCCCGATAAAGCGTGGCGGCATCGAGTAGAAAGCGGGCGTCGGCGCGCTCCAAGTGGCCCATCTTCTCGACAATATCGATTCGCTCGGGAGTATTCAAAGTCTTAAAGAAAATTCCCGCGCCTTTGAGGCGCAGGTACATCAGCGAAAAGTCGATGTCGTAGTAGCCGCCGCGGCCGGCCTTGAGCGGATTCTCTCCGCCTTGCTCGCGTTCAATGCGCAAACGCATCTGCTTCAACAGCGGGCGCGAACGGCCGCTTTGGCCATAGCGGCGGAAGTCCAGTTCCTGCACTTCGTTCAAGAAGATCATGGCCTGCTCGGCATCGCCGGCCACGGCGCGGGCTTTCA
>JAYVRS010000757.1:0-4596 GCA_043776185.1 Bryobacteraceae bacterium
CATGTATCAAGCGGGCGAAGACGTTTTCTACTACATCACGGTGGCCAATGAGAACTACGCTCAGCCGCCGATGCCGGCCGAGGATCGCTCCGCGGTCGCCGCGGGAATCTTGAAGGGCATCTATCGCGTGCGAACGGCCAACAAGCCAGTGGTGCAGCTTTGGGGCAGCGGCTCGATTTTGAACGAAGCGATCAGGGCGCAGCAGATCCTGCAAGAGAAGTTCAATGTTGCCGCCGACGTTTGGAGCGTCACCAGTTACAACGAACTCCGCCGCGATGCGGTCGCCGTGGAGCGCCGCAATCGGCTGCATCCTACCGAGGCCCCGGCGCAGCCCTATATCCAGCAGGTGATGTCGAAAACGGAAGGCCCGATCATTGCTGCCTCCGACTACATGAAGGTGGTGGCCGACCAGCTTTCGCCGTGGCTCGGCGGACGTCTCACGGCGCTCGGCACCGACGGCTTTGGCCGCAGCGAGAATCGCGAGATGCTGCGCCGTCACTTTGAGGTGGACGCCGAGTGCATCGCCGCCGCCGCCTTGTCCCAACTGGCGAGCTTAGGCAAGTTCGACAAAAAGAAGGCCGCCGCCGCCATCCAGGAGCTGGGGATTAACCCTGACAAGGCCGATCCGGTTACGGCTTAGTCTTTTCGTGTTCGTGAAAAGCCCGGCGTCTGCGGACGCCGGCTTTTCCTTTTTGTGGCCCGTCCGGCTAAGAGCGAATCTGAGTGCTGGCACTACAGAACAGTTGTGAACGAAACAGATGTGTTATACGTGGAGATGGATGACGAGCTCCGAGTTTAAGCGGTGGCTGGAGAAGCAAGGCTGTACATTTGAACCTGGCAAGGGCGGCCATCTCAAGGTCCGGTTGGCCAAGCGATTTTCCGTGCTTCCGATGCATGGATCGAGCAAGGAAATCGGTAAAGGGCTCGCCCAACGGATCAAGAAGGATCTCGGACTTGAGTAGGAGAAATCATGTTGCGCTATCCCGTTAAACTTACCCGCGACACCAATGGGACGATCCTGGTCAGTTTTCCCGACGTGCCCGAAGCGCATACCTTCGGCAAAGACCGCGAAGAGGCGCTCGCCCGCGCCATCGATGCTTTAGAAACCGCCTTCATGGGTTATATGGAGGATCGCCAGGCCATCCCTCAACCCTCACCATTTCAGCGTGGGCTCTGCGCCGGACTCCCGGCACTCACCGAAGCCAAACTGGCGCTCTATTCCGCGATGCGGGCGGGCCGAATCGGGAAGACGGAACTGGCTAGGCGATTGAACCGCCATCTTCCCCAAGTGGACCGTCTGCTGGACTTGCGCCACCATTCGCGGCTGGATCAGTTGGAAGCGGCATTCCGCGCTTTGGGCAAGCAACTCACCGTGCAGATTCTCGATGCCGCCTGAGCACACTAATGGCCGGCCGGAGCCGCGTTCAGCAAAGCCCCCCAGTTCACCAACACTTCGATCGATCCCGACGCGGGTTGCACACCCGCGCCCGTCAACAGGAAGCGGCGTCCGTCGGCCGTGACGTCGTAGCCGAAGCTTGCCGCATCGATTCCCGCGTCGAACAAAGCCTTGGGCGCGCCGATGACGGGGGGCGCAAGGCTGCCGATGGGGACCGCCATCATCTTGCCGTCCGGCGCGACGTAGTAAATCTCCTTGCCGTCGCCGCGCCAAGTGGGCGCATCGCCGCCGCCTTGTCCCAATTGACGAGCTTAGGCAAGTTCGACAAAAAGAAGGCCGCCGCCATCCAGGAGTTGGGGATTAACCCAGAACAGGCCGATCCGGTTACGGCTTAGTCTTTTTATGGCCCGTCCCGGCGTAACGTGATCGGCGGTTTTCCTGCCGCTTTGATCGGTAGAAGTGCCGGTGAGATCGAGAGTTGCCCGATTGCCGGGAGGAGGGTCTCCATTCGGTTGGCCGAGGTTAGTCTACTGTCCGCCCTTCGCGGATATTTGCATGGACCAGGAGGTGCAGAGCTTCAACTCCACGCCGAGCATGGTGGGCGGAGTGGCCAGGACGAATCGCGTTCCGTCGGTCGTCACATCGAATCGGGGAAACTGGACGACGGCACCGTGGGATGGCTCCGAGTCGAGCACGACTTGCGGCGGCACTGCGGTTATGGATGCCTTCTCGGTTCGCACGCGGGCGGACATCAGCTTACCGTCGAGGGCTAGATAAAAGATCTCGTTGCCCGCCCAACGCGGCGTGCCACCGCCCAGCGTGGAAATTTGCCATTTTGCGCCGTTTGCTCGTTCTCCGGTGAAGGGCCGGACGTAAACCTGCTTTACCCCAGACTCATCGGAATCGTAAGCCACCCAATGTCCGTCAGGCGAGAAGGCCGCCGTCACCTCGTTCGCTGAAGAGTCCAAATAGGGGCTGGGTTGCCCTCCCGGTGAGAGCGGCCATACCCAAAGGTCCCAACTCAAGGAGGCCCGGCTCAAAAGAAGAAACTTCTGGTCGGGCGAAATGGCATTCACGCGAGAGCCGATAGGTAAGTGTCCGATTATGGTCTCTTCACCACCGGCCAAGGCCTTTGACCGAAGGGCGAAGTTACCGATCTGGCCTTCGATATAGTAAAGCGCTTTCCCATCGGGCGACCAGGTCGCTCCATTCTGCGCTCTTCCTGGGACAGAGAACGTGAACCGTGTCTCAGAGATCGAGGGCAGATCGTGAATCCAAACCCCCGCGCCTTCACCCCCGCGTCCTAGCGCAAGTTTCTGCCCGTTCGGCGAGAAACTCGCATTCACGGATGTGGCTAAGGAGAACAGCGATCGGCCCGCACGGTCGACCACTCTCACTGGACGCTGCTCGCGAGGCTGCGAACCCACCAGGAGCGACCCTTGGCGAGAGACCGAGAAGTCAAATCCGTTGCCAATCCCGATCAGCCCTGGACTTGCCGCCTTCGTAACTGGCGTCACACCTCCCATGAGCGAGGCATCTGAAATGCGAAAGGGTTGGGCGCGCAAGGCCCGATCGTCATCGTCGACCCACAGAATGTGTCCCGTATCCGCAGACTCCGGGATGAAAGCGACATTCGATACGGTACGGATCAGCAGGCGGGGCGCCATCGCTCGGCCATCGGTCCCCAACTCCGCCACGTACAGGCCAGTCGGTTTGCGATTCTGGAAAATGACGTAGAGCAGCTTTCGCCCTCCCGGAAGCAGCACCGGGAAGCGATGCGCCATTCCGGGATCGGTAGGGTCGAGGCTCGTGACGGCGACGGGAGTTCCACCCGTCTCAGCGACACGCCACAAAGGGCCGATAATCCCGGGGGCGAAAAGGATTTGACGATCCTCTCCCCACGTTCCTCCCCGCCCGCTGGGCGCATCGCAGAGGACCGTCGCACGGTCACCGGATAAGTCGTGACGTTTGAGTTTGCCATTCGCAAAGAAGCCCACCGATGCGCTGTCCGGTGACCAGAAAGGGTAACTACCGGACTCCGTTCCCCCCAACGGCCTCGCTTCCCCCCTCTCAGTCGAATGCAACCACAGTTGGGGGTAGCCGTCGTGCAGCGAGAGGTAGGTAACCCAGCGTCCATCGGGAGAAATGGAACTGCCTGCGGGAAAGATGGTCTGCGCCCTGGGGCCCGGAATGACAAACGTGTAAGCACGTGCTGGGGAGGGCACGGTTCGGAACCACGCCCACGCGGCCACCAGTGATGCCACGACAGCAAGGCTGCTGAGGGTAACGACAACAGCGCGATTAGTGCGGATCAAGGGGATCGACTGCGTTCGCACCTCCCTCAACTCGATGGCGACATCCTTAGAATTCTGCCACCGCTCGTCTGGACTCTTGCGGAGGCAGCGGCGGATGAGGCGATCGAGCCAAGCCGGTACCACAGATTCGTTGATCGGCGCTGGTTCGTGCTCCAGAATCGCGGCCATGATACTCACCTGCGATTTGCCGTCAAACGCTCGCTTGCCGGTCACCATCTCGTAGAGTACGCAGCCCAGCGCAAAGATGTCAGAACGCGCATCGGCTTCATGACCCTGCAATTGCTCCGGCGACATATAGGGGACGGTGCCCAGGATGGTGCCCTCCCCGGTAAGTGCCTTCGTCAGAGTGAGGTCGTTGTCAGTACGGGCAACGGGAGCCGCTTTGGCGAGGCCGAAGTCGATGACTTTGGCTCCGGCTTTGGTGATCAGGATGTTACCGGGCTTGAGGTCCCGATGGGTGATGCCTTTGCGATGCGCCGCATCGAGAGCCTCGGCAATCTGCGCCCCGTATTTGATGACGTCGGCCAATGGCAGAGGGCCTTTGAGCGTCGCGCCCTCGATGTACTCCATCACGAGATAGTTCTCGCCCACGTCGAACAGCGTGCAGATGTGCGGATGGTTCAAGCTGGCAATGGTCTTGGCCTCGCGCTCGAAGCGTTCGCTGAAACGGCCTTCGACCGTCTTGATGGCCACCGTCCGGTCCAGCCGAGTGTCGCGAGCCCGATAGACCGCACCCATCCCGCCCGCGCCGACGGGCGCTTCGATGCGATAGGGTCCGAGGATGGTTCCTGGCGAGAGTTCCACGTTGGTTTAGTATACTCGGGACATGGTGGTTACGGTTGACGAAGCCTACATGCCGCTCACTCTGACGGCCCCCGGAATTAC
>JAYVRS010000758.1:0-16684 GCA_043776185.1 Bryobacteraceae bacterium
TCATCAAGAACAAGCTCTTTTACTTCGTCAGCTACGAAGCCGATCTGATCCGCCAGGGCTCGGCGCAGTTAACCACCGTGCCCACCGCGGCCATTCGCACCGGGGACATGTCCGCCTCGCCGAACAATATCTTCGACCCCGCCACCGGAACGGCCAACGGCAGCGACCGTTTGCCCTTTGGGAACAAGCTGATCCCGAGCAGCCGCATCAGCCCGATCACCAACAAGCTGGTCGCCCTGGTGCCGCAGCCGAATATTGCCAATGCGCTGGTGGCGAATTACTACGTCAACACGCCGATCCTCTATGATCTTCACCGGCTCGATTTCAAAACCGATTGGAACGCCACTTCCAAGCTCCGGGTAGTCGGCCGTTTCGCGCGCCAGCCCTACAACAACGTACAACAGACGATCTTCGGCGACGTGCTGGGCGGTTCTCCCAATAAGATTCAGAATGGCAGCACCCTCGCGCCGTCCGGCACGGTCACCTACGTCGCCAGCCCCACCGTGGTGGTGGATGGCACCTTTGGCCTGCAGGTGGTGGACCAGACGCTCTTCCCGCCCGGCACCGACAAGAAATACGGCAGCGACTTCCTGGGCATCCCCGGCACCAATCTGGGCGACACGCCGCTTTACGGGGGCATGCCGCAATTTAGCATCAGCACCTATAGCGGATACGGTTATTCCTACACGCCGCTCCAATACAAGCAGAAGACCTTTCAATACACGGGCAACGTGAGTTGGATCAAGGGGGCCCACAACGTCCGCTTTGGCGTCGACCTGAACCGCCAACACATGAACCATTTCGAAATCGCCCCCACCAACTTTGGCTTCAATGGCAACGTCACCAGCTTGCGCGGCGGGGCCGGCCCCAACCAGTTCAACAGCTATGGCGACTTTCTGCTGGGCCTGCCCGTCAGCTATGTCAACAGCCGGCAAACCGTGCCGCTGATCACCCTGCGTACTTGGCAGCAGAGCCTCTACGTGCGCGACCAATGGCAGGCCACCCGCAAGCTCACTCTATCTTTGGGCCTCCGCTGGGAGCATTATCCCGTGCCCACGCGTGCCGACCGGGGCATCGAGCGCTTCGACCTGAAGACGAACACCTACCTGATTTGCGGCGTCGGGCCCACGCCGCGCGATTGTGGCATCAAGGTTTCGAAGGTTCTCTTCGCCCCACGCATTGGCATCGCTTACCGCCCCTCCGAAACGATGGTGGTGCGGCTGGGTTATGCTCTGAGCCCGGAGCAAATCAACATGGCTCGCGATGGCATTTCCAGCTACCCCGTGCGCGTCGACTTTAGCGCTACCGGCACGGATGCCTTCGCGCCCGTCGGGCCGCTCTCGGCGGGCATCCCGCAGATTCCCACGCCCGATATCAGCAAAGGCTTCGTCACCTTGCCGCCCGGGGCCACCTTCAGCACGAACGATGAAAAGCACGTGCGCGGTTATGTGCAATCGGCGAACCTCACCATCCAGAAGACTTTGCCCGGAAAGTTCGTCGTCTCCGCCGGCTATGTGGCCACCAAAACCATCCATCAGCACACGCGATACAACGTGAACTACGGCCAAGTGGGCGGTGGCGCGGCTAGCCAGCCGTACTTCAAGCTCTTCGGCATTACCGGTGCGGCGCGGGTCATTCTGCCCATCGTCTCGATGAGCTACCACTCATTCCAAACCACGGTGGATCGTCGCTTCGCCAATGGTGTCACTTTTCAGGCGGCCTACACACGCTCCAAATGGATGGGCCTTTGTTGCAGCGAATCAGGCGACGGGGAGCCGGCCATCGCGATTCCGGAGTATCGCTACTTGGCGCGCTCCCTCATGCCGGCTGATCGGCCCAATAACTTCCGCATGGCTATGGTCGCCGAACTGCCGTTTGGCAAGGGCAAGCGCTTCCTGAAGTCTGGCGCGGGCGCCTGGGTGGCCGGTGGCTGGCGTCTGAACGGTGTCTTTAGCAAATACTCGGGGTCGCCTTTCTCAGTGAGTGCCGCGGGCGCTTCGCTGAATGCGCCGGGCAGCACCCAGCGGGCTGACCAGGTGAAGCCCGACGTCGCGATTTCGGGCAACATTGGTTCTTACTTCGATCCCCTGGCCTTTAAGCCGGTCACGGAAGTCCGCTTTGGCACCGCCGGCTTTAACTCGCTCCGCGGCCCCGGCGTGACGAACCTGGATGCCAGCCTCTTCCGCGACTTCCGAATCACCGAGCGTATCAACCTGCAGCTACGCGCCGAAGCGCTCAACTTCACCAACACGCCGCACTTCGGCAATCCTGGCGGTAATGTCTCCAACCTGCAGTTGAATCCGGATGGGTCGATTCGCAGCCTGGGAGGCTTTACCCAGATCACCGGCGTTAGCGCGCCCAGCCGACTGACCGACGAGCGCTTCTTCCGCTTCGGCTTGCGTATCGGCTTCTAGTTTGTTCGTATCATGAGGGAACTCATGCGCACGCTCCTCCTTCTGGTCCCGCTTTGCCTCGCCCAAGCCCGCATCACCCGAATAGTGATTGATCGCACGGAGTCGCCGACGTTTCGGGGCGAGAGCTTTGGCGAGGTGGGGCCATACGAGAAGATCATCGGGCGCGCTTTCGGCGAGATCAGCCCCTTTCATCCGCTCAACAACGGGATCACCGACCTCATGCTCGCGCCGCGCCCGGGCGGCTACGTGCAGTACAGCACCACCTTCTATCTGCTGAAGCCGGTGGACAAGCGCAAGGGCAACGGGCTGCTCTTTTACAGCGCGCCCAACCGCGGCGACAAGCGAGCCTTTAGCGCACTGAACCAGGGCCTCAGCAGCAGCAATGACCCCACGGCGACCGGCGACGGGCTCGCTATGCGCCGTGGCTATAGCATGCTGTGGAGCGGTTGGCAGGCCGACGTGGAGCCTGGAAATGACCGGCTGACGTTGAACGTGCCCATCGCGCGTAATCCCGATGGCAGCGACGTTACGGGGCCCGTCCGCATGGAGCTGATTCCCACGGCGGTTACCTCCACCTGGAACTACGCGCTCTATCCGCCCGTGGACGCCGCGCTTTCGCATGCCACGCTCACCTTGCGCCAAAAGGAGGGCGATGTTCGTCTCGTCGTGCCGAGGTCAGATTGGGTCTTTGCCGATTGCTCCCGCATCGCCTTTCCCGGCACGCCTTCTCCCACCAGCCTGTGCGTGAAAGGCGGCTTCCAGCCGGACCTGATCTATGAGTTCATCTACACCGCCAAGGACCCGCTGGTGCTTGGCATCGGCCTCGCCGCCACGCGCGACCTCGTCTCGTTCTTTCGTTACTTCGAGGCCGATGACACTGGCACGCCCAATCCGCTCGCCGGCGCGATCACGGCTGCCATCGGCGAGGGGCAATCGCAGGCCGGGCGATTCATCCGCACCTTCCTCGACTTGGGCTTCAACCAGGACGAATACCGCAACCTGATCTTCGATGGCCTGCAACCGCACATCGCGGGGCAGGGCATTCCGGTCAACGTCCGCTTCGGCCAGCCGGACCGCGCTTCCGGTCAGCGCGAGAATGCCCTCTACCCGTCGCCCGATAGCCCGCCCACCTGGGGGCCGATGGTCGATCCTTTGGCCGGTCGTTTGGCGGGCAATGCCGATGCTTGCCGCGAGACTTTGTCCTGCCCCAAGATCATTCATACGGTGAGCAGCACCGAGTTCTGGCAAGGGCGCATGTCGCTGAACATTACCGATCCGCTGGGCCGCGGCGATGCGCAACTGCCGGATTTTGTGCGGCTCTATCACTTCGCGAGCACCCAGCACACGCCCACCACCTCGAATAGCACCGGCATCTGCCAGCAACTGCAGAACCCAGCGCCTTTCTTTGAATTGCGGCGTGCCTTGTTGCTTGCTTTGGAGCGCTGGGTGCTGGCTGGGGTGCCGCCACCGGCGAGCCGCTACCCGACTCTGCGCGAAGGTACTCTGGTCGCGCCCGGCAACGCCGGTTGGCCCTCGCTTCCGGGTGTACGCTTCAACGGCTTACTAAGCACGATGAATGTCCGCGACTATGGCATCGACTTTGACGCGCGCCGGCTTTCGGGGATTGTCGCGAACGAGCCGCCGATTGTGGGGAAAGCTTACACGATGCTGGTGCCGAAGGTGGACGCCGATGGCAACGAATTGGGCGGGCTGCGGTCGCCTACGATCACGGCTCCGCGGGGCACTTACACCGGCTGGGCCTTGCGCCGCGCGGGCTTTGGCGAAGATGAACTCTGCGGCCTTACCGGCAGCTACGTCCCCTTCCGCGCGGCGCGCGCTGAGCGCCTGGCGGCTGGCGATCCGCGGCTGTCGCTGGAGGAGCGCTATCCTACGACGCAGTCCTATGCGAATGCAGTGGAATTGGCGGTGCAGGCTTTGTTGCGGTCTGGGTACTTGCTGCCGGAGGATGCAGCGCGGCTGATTGCAGCGGCGCGGCCCTAGCGTTTGCGACTTGCACCGGGCAGCGCGACGCCAATCTTCGACGGGCTTTTTGGGGGACAAAGCGCACTTCTAAGCGCTGCTCCAGGGCGACGGCGATCTTTAGGAGCATGGGGAGGGAATGTCCCTCGCCTGGCTTCACCCTGATATGCGCGGGAACTGAAAAAAAGGGATCAACATTGCAGAAGTTTCTTTTGCTGCCAACGTTCAAGCGAGGCGGCGGCCTTGCACCCTTTCCCGCAACAATCCACCAGCCGGCGGGGAACCGTATCAACCCTAGCTCTTTTCAAAAGCGGATAGCCCGTCCCGATGATTCTCCAGTGAAATGTCACTCTCCCTTGTGGCAACCACCGCCCCCCCCGTAACGCTCCACTTTAGGAATCGCGAAAAGATCCGCCGTGATAAACGATTCAACCACTTAGCAGACATTTGAGCGCCTCCCCCTACCGGCCGCCTATGTCTGTCGAGGCAGTTGAAAAAAAAGCACTAGAGCCAAATCCCTTCGGCGGCTAATTACGTACAGCAACTGTGAGTCGAAAATCAAACCAAAAGGAAGTGAACAAATGAAAAAATGGTTCTTGCACGCCGCCGTGCCGTTTTTCCTGTTCGGATCGGCGCTATTCGGAGCGCCTTGTATGTCAGGAACATTACAGAGCTATATCAATCTTGGCGTCACGGGCTGTTCGGTGGGAGGCGTCGATTATTCAGCGTTCTCTCTCGTTCCGGGACAGTTCGGCGCGACGCAGATTAGCCCAGGCAGTATTAATATCACGCCCGGGGGAACTCAGTTTCAAACGATGCTTTTACTGACGTTGAACCAAACGGCGAACGCGGGCATGTTGTTAGAGACGATTTTTCGGGTGCGGGCCTCCGGACTTCTGTCCAGTGCCTCCATCTCCCTGAATTCGCCCACCGTCACCGGCGATGGCGCGGTGACGGGAATCCTTGACGTCTGCGCCGGCGGTAATTTTGCCGGCTCCGCGCCGTCGGGATGCCCCACTATCGCTCGATCGGCCCTAGTCTTTGCCATCGCTGGGGGACCCAACCAGCTCTCAGATTCCGTATCCTTCGCGCCGAGTAGTTTCTTCGACATCTTCTTTGACGTCTCGATCGACGGTGGATCCGCGGGCAGCGCCACGCTTCCCTCGGCCACTCTTGGTGTCAACGCGGTGCCCGAACCGTCCGCGATTCTACTGGTCGCATTAGGAATCGGCGCTATCGGAATACGCCGGTACCGCTTTCAGTCTTGATAAATATTTGAGGATAAATATATGCAGCAATTAAAACAAACCATTGCCCCATTTCTGGCTTTCATGCTTTTGGTTCCGCCTGGTTTTGGCGCCAATCATCGTGAAGCGCCGATTACCGCCTTGGATCATAAGGCCGATATCACCGACGTCTTCGCTTTCCGCAGCTACGATGCCGGTGGCGTGCCGCGCGTGTCGTTGATCATGTGCGTCGATCCCTTACTCGAGCCCGCCAACGGCCCGAATTGGTTTCCCTTCGACCCGGAAATTCTCTACGAGATTAAGATCGACAACAATAACGACGCCGTAGAAGACGTTACGCTTCAGATTCGGTTTAGCACGGAGCAGCGTTTACCAGGAGTGGCTCAAGCTTTTGCCGGCGCCGGTGCGGGAATCAATGCACCCGCCAACTCTCCCGCGCCGGTCGCTCCGGGTACGCCTTTGATTCCTCCGCAAATCAATTCCTTCAATAGCGCCGGATTTGGCACTCGTCAGTCTTATACGATCACGATGTTGAAGAACGGTATCTCCACCCCCATCACTGGAGCGACACCCTTCTATGTGGTGCCCGCCAATGTGGGCCCCCGGACGATGGATTACGTAGCTCTTTACAATCAGGGCACTTACACCACCAACACCCCCAACGTGAAGGTCTTCTCCGGTACGGTGGACGATCCTTTCTGGATCGATCTCGGCGCTGCCTTCGACACTCTAAATTTACGCGCGGCGGTGAACGGCGGCGTACTAACCCCGGCCCAGGACGCAGCCGCGGCGAACGTCACTAGCGATACCGTTTCCGGCTATGCCGTGAACGCCATCGCCATCGAACTTCCGGTCACTCTGCTCACTCGCACCGGTGCCATTGAGGCCTCTACCTCGACGGCGGCCACCATTGGCGTATGGGCTTCCACCTCCCGCCCGCGGGTCACCACCCGCCGCGCTCCCCTGCCGGCCGTCTCCGCTGGAAGTTGGAGCCAGATTCAGCGCATGGGCAATCCCCTGATCAACGAGCTGCTGATTGGTACGGGCTCGAAAGACCGCTTCAGCATGGATCAACCCAGGAACGATAGCCAGTTCGCCTCGATGTTACTCGATCCGCTCTTGGCTCGCTTACTAAACGCCGCCACCGGTGGCGCCGTCGCCATACCGGCGCCTCCTCGCCTTGACTTACTTCCCTTAGTAACTTATGCCCCGCCCATCGCGGCCATGGGAACACCTGGCGGACCCGTCGCCGACATGCTCCGGCTAAATACCGGGGTCGCTCCGATCATTCCCAGTGGCGGCGGATTCTCGCGTCTCGGACTCATCGGCGGCGACGCCGCAGGCTATCCCAACGGCCGTCGTCTGCAAGACGATGTTACCGACATCTCCTTGCGTGTCGTGGCCGGAGTGTTGGCCCCGGGCTTCAACGTTTCTCCCAACAACCGCTTGGGCGATGGCGTCAACGTCAACGACACCGCCTATAACAGCGTGTTCCCCTTTCTGGGCTACTCCCCGAGCGGGCGTGACCGTCGCCACATCGATCCCTCCGAAGCGGGCTGTACGGCCAACGCGGGCGTTTCCTGCGCTCCGTAACATAGCCTTAGTCAATCAGCGCCGCAGGCCTCTCGCCTGCGGCGCAAGGCTTTTTATGAACTTTTTCCCCATACTATTAGCCGCGTCCTGTCTGGCCGCTGACCCTGCTTTCGAGGTTCAGAAGTCACGCATCAGAGCGTTGTTCGAGCACGCTGACTACCCCACGGTTTTGCAGGAGGCGCGCGCACTCAATCGGCAATGGCCGGATGACATTGAGACCTACCAGATCTTAGCCGCCACTCAACTTGAATTGGGTAAGTATCGAGACGCGGATCAATCTCTTCAGTGGATGTTGGATTTGCGCATCGGTAAGGCCGATTTGCATGGGTATTGGTTGCTCGCCCGCTTCCGGGAAGTGACGGGCGATGCTGAAGGGGCTATTGAAGCCATGAATTTATCTTTCGCTCGTTTACAAAACGGCGAAAAAGGGGATCGGTTGCGGATGCTCACTTATTTAGCGAACCTACATCTCCTCACTGGAAAAATGGCTTTGGCGAGCAAGATTTTAAAGGAGTGCGACAGTACCAACGCCGAGACCATGTTCGTTCGTGCCCAACTGCTTCTGGCGCAGGCCAAGAAAGCGGAAGCGATCTTGTTGCTACGTCAGTTGTCCGAGAAACAAGCCCATCCCCGCTATCTTTACGCACTTAGCAAAGCTACTGGTGAAACTGCGGACTACGCGGCGTTTGAACGTGCCGCGCGCCGCATCAGTGAACTCCCGGATCACACCAATCGCGAACTGGTGCTCTATCTCGCCGGCCCCGGTAAGCGCCCTGCGGAAGCTCTAGAGATAGCGCGCCATGAGTCCTCGCGAAGGCGCGATGTCTTTACTTTAGCTGCCCTGGCGTCCGCTCTTGGGGCCAATGGAAATCATCAGGAGGCTCGCAAACTTATGAAGGAAGTCCTGGCTGTAGGCACGCAGGATCCGGCTATCCTTGCTCAAGCAACTCAACTAGGGCTGCAGCTGGAGTAACTATGCGCTACTTAAATCTTTTATTACTGCCCCTTGCCCTCTGGGCCCACCGGCCCACACCTAAGCACATCACCACGGACCAGCGCGTCACCGTACTCGCCGCGCAGCTAAAACTCACACCCGCCGATCCGCTCATCCGGATTGAATTAGCGGGAGCTTACCTACAAAAAATGCGCGAGACCACGGACGGTGCTTATCTGGAACGAGCGCGCCGCTTGGTAGACGAAACCATTCTGCAGCACCCTCAGCACTACGAGGCACGCCGCCGCCATCTGGAAATTGAGATGATGGTCCATCATTTCAAACAGGTAGTCACCATGGGCAGTAAGTTGCTTACTGAGCGCCCCACCGATGTCGTGGTGCTGGGATTGGTAGGCGATGCCTATATGGAACGCGGTGACTATGATCGCGCTTCTGATGCTTATCAGAAGATGAGCGATCTGCGCCCCAGCTTAGCCAGTTACAATCGGATCGCTTTTTATCGCTTCGTCACCGGCGATTCCGTTGGCGCCATCGAAGCCATGCGCCTAGCCATCCGGGCCGGATCGCCGGAACCGGAAAATCTAGCTTGGTGCCTCACCGATCTCGGGATCATGCTCTGGAAAACCGGTGCCGTCAATGAGGCTGAGCGAGCCTTCCGCGAGGCACTTGCCCGTTTTCCCGGCTATCATCCGGCACTGAGTGGCATTGGCCGGGTGGAGTCCGCTCGCGGGCGTCACCAGGCGGGTATTCAATCTTTCCTTGCTGCTCAAAGCCGGGTACCGCTTCCGGAGTATGCGGCGCAATTGGCTAAGCTGTATCGGCAGACCGGCCAGAAAGCTGCCGCCGCTCAGCAGGTGGCCCTGTTGGATGTAGCCGACCAACTCGGCAAAGCCGCCGGAGAAACGGCCAATCGTCATTTGGCGCTGGCCTACGCCGACCTGGAGCATCGTCTGCCCCGCGCGCTGGAGCTCGCCCGTGCCGAACTTGCCGTACGGGAAGACGTGTACACTTACGACGCCCTCGCTTGGACCCTCTATCGGAATGGGCAGGTCGTAGCGGCCGCTCAAGCCATACGGAAGGCGCTAAATCAGAACACCCCTGAACCTTCTTTCTACGCCCACGCCGCCGCTATTTATCAGGCCCAGGGCCTCACGGATGAGGCCGAGGCTAGCCGTAAGCAGGCCACCGCCATCAACCCCACTTACGACCTTCGCTGACCGGCCATGGCGGTCTGGTCCTCCTCGTGAAATAATACCGGGCATGCCAATTTCACGCCGTCAATTTCTGGGCACCGCGCCCTGGCTCTTCGCCTATCATCGGGCCGCCGCCGCCGATAAAGGGCAACTGCGCATTCGCGACGTGCAGACCATGGTGATCCAAGGCGACCGCACTTATCTGTTAGTCAAGGTGGTCGCCGACGACGGCACGTTCGGCATGGGTGAAGCCTACGGCACGCCGGGCTTCGGTGTCCGCGAGCAGATTCACTCTTTAAAGACTTGGCTCATCGGCAAAGATCCTCTGGAGGTCGACAAGCTCTACACGACGCTAGGCGAAGGCACCAAGAGCCTCAGCGGCACGCGCACCGATGGCTCGGCGCATAACTTCCTGCGAGCCGCTTCCGGCATCGAAATGGCGCTGTGGGATCTGGCCGGCAAGATTCTGAACGTCCCCGCGTCGAAATTGCTGGGGGGGCGCTTTCGCGATCGGGTCCGCGTCTACGATCACTCCGCCCCCAAGGACATGCTCGACAAAGCCTCTTGCCGCGAGTGGGCGCAAAAGGCCAAGGCGGACCCTGCGGGATTTACCGCCCATAAGTTCGGTTTCCCGCACACTTCGCCCAAAAACGACCCGGCGCACGACCCCGCCAATCGCGTGCTCACCACGAAGGAACTCATCCAAGTGCGGCAGGGCTTCGAGAACGTCCGCGAGGCCATTGGCTGGGATCACGACATCATGGTTCATTGCCATTGGGAGTATGACCTGCGTACCGCCATCCAAATCGCCGAAGCCGTCGCGCCCATCAAGCCGATGTGGCTGGAGGACCCGCTCCAAGTGGACTACAGCGACTCCTGGAAGCGCTTGGTCGCCAGTTCCACCGTCCCGATTTGCATGGGCGAAAATCTCGCGCGCCGGCAAGGCTTCAAGGACTTCATCCTGAACCAAGGCTGCGACATCATCAATCCCGACTTACGTAACTCCGGCGGCTTCCTCGAAACCAAGCGCATCGCGGACCTGGCCGATGTCTTCGGCTTGCCGATGTCCACCCATAACACGGCCAGCCAGTTACACACTTACTCCAATGCGCAGTGGGCATCGTCCATTCGTGACTACTTAGTCACCGAAACAGTTACCGGCCAAGGCGGTTGGATGGATCAGTTACTCGTCCTTGACGGCCCTTACATCCAGCACGGCTTCATTCGCGTCAATGACCGGCCGGGTTTAGGGCTAACCCTGAATCAGGACACGGTGAAAGCTCATCTGGCCGAGGGTGAAAAATGGTGGGACTAGGCCCCCAGTTACTTCTTCTTCGCCGCCTTTTTTGTTGTTTTCGCAGCTTCCAGGGTGTCGTCCCCGGTGAAGCCGCTGAACTAGGGTAAGGCTTGCTGCGGCACCTTAGCTCAGTAACTCCTCCGCATAGAGCGCGCCGGCCGGGGACTCTTCGTGCTTAAAGAAAGCGTAAACGTCGCGACCGTCAGAGACCATGGCCCGGACCTTGGCCCGTATCTCCGCGCGCTCCTCCAGTGTGTAATCTTCCTTTCGCAGGCGAAAATAGACGAAGGGGGCGGTGAGCCATTCCGGCACCACGATTTTCTCCGACTCAGCCAGGCACAATGCCGCGCCATGCTGAGTCAATAACGCATAAGTCTCTTCCTGAAACCAGCTCTTATTTCGAAACTCGAACGCCAGAGGAACATCGGCCGGTGCCGCCACCAAGAAGGCCGCCAGTTTGGCCGTATCGACGGCCAGGTTCGGCGGTAGTTGCACCAACACCGGACCCAGCCTTCCCGTCACCCGCAACGGATCGATCGCGCGGAAAAATACGTTGGTGAACTCACTTACCACTAAACGGTCAATGTGCGTAATGCGTTGATGCGCCTTCACCGCAAAGCGAAAATGCGGTGGCGTTTCGGCCACCCATTTTTCCAGCACCGCCGCCGAGGGTAAGCGGCGAAAAGTATAGTTCGCTTCTACCGCGTTTAGCCGCGTGGCGTAATGAGCCAAAAACTTCTTAGCCGGTAGCTTCTCCGGGTAGAAGCCCGGTTTCCACGCCGGATAAGCAAAGCCGGAGGTTCCCGCAAATAATGTAGCCACGTTTCAAATTCTACTCCAGGGTGCGATACGCTATGGGGGCATGGCGATTAACAAAAGGGGCAAAGTCTCCATCAAAGATGTGGCGCGCGAAGCGGGAGTGTCGCATGCCACGGTATCGCGAGCCCTGCGCGGCAGTTCGCTCATCAGCCAACCCACCACCCAGCGAGTGCAAACTGTCGCCCACCAGCTGGGTTACTCCGTCAACGCCGTCGCCCGCAGTTTGGTCACCGGTAAAACCCACACCATCGGCGTCGTGGTCACCTCCATCGCTGACCCGTTTGTCGGTGGCGTCACGGCCGGCATTGAAGCCTATGCCAATGAGCGCGGTTATTCCACGGTCCTCGCCACTTGCCACGCCGACCCCGAAATGGAAAAGCGCATGGTCGCTAACTTACGCGAGCGTGCCGTCGATGGCATTCTCGTCACCTCCTCCCGCGTCGGCGAAGATTACTCATCGCTGCTCTCTCAAATGCGCGTACCCATTGTCTTGCTGAATAACCAACGGCCCGGCGACTATGCTTACTCCGTCACGATTGACAATTTCGGTTCGGCCCAGCGCGCCGTCGAGCACTTACTCTCACTAGGCCACCGGCGCATCGCCTATATCGGGCACAGCAGCGGGTACGCCTCGGAGCGCGACCGCCGCCTCGGCTATGAAGCGGCCCTGGCCCAGGCGGGCTTCGCGATCGCCCCGGCCTTCATCCGCCAAGCCGACTCCACGCCGGAAAGTGGGGCCCAAGCCGCCGCCTTGCTGGACGCCCTCCACCCGCGTCCCACCGCCATCTTCTGCTACAACGACATCACCGCCTTGGGCGTGCTGGCCTATGCGCGCGAACGCGGATTGCAAGTTCCTCAGGATTGGTCGGTCGTCGGCTTTGATGACTTATTTCTCAGCCAGCACTTACATCCGCCGCTAACTACTATCCGTCAGCCCATGCAAGAGATGGGCCGCGTAGCCGCCGAAGTTCTCCTGGGCTTAATCGACGGAGCAGTAACCCAAGCCCGCGTCCAGATGCCCGGCGAGTTAATCGTGCGGCAGTCGACCAGCGCCCCCCCGGCGCGCTAATAGCGGATTTTGGTCGCGGACTCGGTCCATTCGCGAAACGCCGCCAGACCCTGTTCGCGCATCAAATTCAGAGTAGGAATCTGGCGCTCGCTCAGATGCAATGCGATTTCGTCGTAAATAAGCGAGTCATCAAAACCAATGGCGGCGGCATCTTGCCGATTGGCGGCGAAGTAAAGGCGGCCGAGGCGCGCCCAGTAAATAGCGCCCAGGCACATGGGGCAAGGCTCACAGCTGGCGTAGATTTCGCAATCCTTCAATTCGAAGTGGCCGGTAAGTTGGCAGGCGCGGCGGATGGCGACGATTTCGGCGTGGGCGCTAGGGTCGTGATGCGACGTGACTTGATTAACGCCTTCGGCGATGATTTCGCCCCCCCGGACGATCACCGCGCCAAAGGGCCCGCCCTGGCCAGAGCGGACGTTTTCGATGGCCAAATCAATGGCCCGTTGCATGGGATGAATGCTCACTTTCACTACTCTAGCGAAACCCGGCCAGTTGGCCCAGCGTCGCCGCGAGCACCTGCACCCCGGCAGCAATATCCTGAGGGGACGAGTATTCGTCGGGGCGATGGCTGATGCCACCTCGTGAACGAACAAAGAGCATCGCCACCGGGGCGATCTCGGCCATGAAGAGCGAGTCGTGATACGCGCGGCTCACCAGACGCCGGTGAGGGATCGCCGCCTGCTGGCAGGCGTCGCTGAGGTGCTGCACGATGCGCGGATCGCAGGTAGCTGGGCGATCGACATTTACCGTTTCGATGGCGATGCGCACGCCGCGCCGCTTGGCGATTTCGGCACTGGCCGAGCGCACGGCGGCGATGACGCCATCGCGGCGGGCCAAATCAATATCGCGAATATCCACCTCGAGGCGCGTGCGGCTGGGGACGCTGTTCACGGCACCGGGAAACACTTCGCAGACCCCCACGGTTCCCACGGTGTCGATGACGCCGGTGGACTTCGCCGCGGCTTCGACGGCCAGGGCCAACTCCGCGGCGGCGAGAAAGGCATCGCGCCGATGGGGCATCAGCAGCGCGCCGGCGTGGCCGCCCTCGCCATCGATTTGAATCTTGAGCGACGCGGGGGCGGCAATCGCCGTCACGACACCCACTGCGAGTGAGTCCTGTTCGAGCAGCGGACCTTGTTCGATGTGCAGTTCGACGAAGGCGTCGTAATGGCCGGGGGCCAGACGCACCGACTCCAAGCGACCAGAAAAGCCCGCCGCGTGACGGGCTTCATCGAGCGTTAGGCCGTCTTGGCCGGCAAGGCGAGAGCCGGCCGTCGCATCAAGGCGGCCGCATAGCAAGCGGCTGCCCAGACAGCCGATGCCGAAGCGCGTGGGCTCCTCAGAAGTAAACAGGATCAGTTCGATAGAGCGTTTTGGACGCACTCCGGCGCGCTGCAGGGCGCGGATGGCTTCGAGGCCACCCAGCAAGCCAACGGTGCCATCGTACATCCCGGCGTGGGGAATGGCGTCAATGTGGGAGCCGGTGGCGATGGCCGCGAGGTGCGGATCCTGGCCCGTCCAGCGGGCGAACGTGTTCCCGACGGCATCTTCACGAATATCTAGTCCGGCTTGCGTGCATAGGCCTTTCACGTATGTCCGCGCCGCCAGATCGGTGGGCGTGAAGACGACGCGCGTCACCGACGGTGCCGGCGTGTCCGTGTAAGTGGCTAGGTGGTCGAGCTCGTTAGTAAGTTGAGTGGACATTTTCTTTTACGGCTGTGGATGACGGTTCCAATCCTTGTAGATCAAATAGCGGGCGGGAGTCTTGCCGAGCGCGCCGAACCATTGTGGGCAAAAGGGGCCCATCCAAATAAAGTCACCGGCCGCGGTGGGGTGCCAGTCGGCGTCGAGACGATAGATCCCGCCGCCCTCCAGCATGACGAGCCCGTGCTCCATCACATGGGTTTCCACCATGGGCAGCGTAGCGCCGGGGTCGTAAGTCATGCTGTTGACGGCAAAATCAAAGGACGCATCGGCGGGCAGCAGGTTGCGAACTTGGACGGCTGCATCGCCCAGCAGCGGCAGTGCCTCAACCGAACGCTCTTTGCCGACCAGGAGCTTCGGCGGCGGCGTGTCTGCCAGTGCAGCGTACGGCTTTTCGATCACCACGGCCCGGGCCTTGGTTTTGGCGTGAAGGTGATGCGCCAAGCCGGAGGGAAGGTAGGCGAAACCATCCTTCTGCAGACGCGTAGAGTTGGAGCCAATTTCGAGCAGCAGTTCGCCGTCAATGACGTAGACGAAACGCTGTCCGGCTCTGATGTTACCTAAGTGGCCGCTCGCTTCAAACTCTGCGGTGTATTGGGTAAAGCCCGCGCCCAAAGCCGGCGAGGCGTGGACAATCGCCGTGGCTTTTTCCATGCCGGGCAGCGGAGCGCGAACGAAGGTATCGGGCGTGAGGAGCGCGTAGTTAGCGCGCACGGTGGTGCGAGTGCTGCCCAAGTGTTGCATTTAGATTTCCTTTTCCCAATTCGTTTAAGAAGTGCAGGCCAGTCTCAATGGCGGCGGCGACGTCGCCGGGCAGGACGGTCTCGGAGGGATGGTGGCTGATGCCTCCCGGGCTGCGCAGAAACAGCATCGCCGTGGGGAAGCAAGGGGCCAGCACCATCGCGTCGTGGCCGGCACCGCTCGCCATCGTGTGCGGCGCATATCCGGCGAGCGAAAGGCTGCGATGGAGCAGCGTCATCAGATGAGGGTCGCAGGGGACGGCGGCTTGATCGAGCAGCGGCGTGGCATCAAATTGCAGCCCGCGTTTTTGGGCGATCTGCCGGCCGACGTCCAGCAAGGACTGCACCGCGGCGAGGCGGACGCGGTCGTCGGCATGGCGAACGTCCAGGCTGGCTTCCACGCGGCCAGGGACGATGTTCCCTGCACCGGACGGCACCAGTAAGCGGCCCACAGTCGCGACGAGGCACGGCGTAGCTTGGCCCACGCGCTCCACTTCCAGAGTCCATTCGGCAGCACCGGCCAGCGCATCACGACGCAACGCCATCGGCGTAGTACCAGCATGATTGGCTTGCCCCGTGAAGCAAACCATGAAGCGGCTTTGTCCGGCGATCGCTTCGACGATGGCCAGCGGTAGAAGTAGGCTCTCCAGAACCGGGCCTTGCTCGATGTGGAATTCGAGATAAGCCATTACTGGCTTTGAGTAAGCGGCTTTCGCGATTTCATCGGGGTTGAGGCCAAAGTCAATGATGGCTTGGCCCACGCTAATGCTTTCCCTATCTGTAATGGCCAGCAGGTCGGGTGAGAAAGTGCCGGCCAGCGCACGGCTGCCCAGAAACGGCACGCCAAAGCGAACGCCCTCTTCTTCGGAGAAGCCAATGACTTCGACATCATAGGAAAGCCGGCGGCCGCCTAGTGCTTCGATGAGCGCGTAACCGAGCACGACGCCCAGAATGCCATCGTAAGCGCCAGCCTGGGGCACGGTGTCCAGATGAGAGGCGATGATCAGCCGCCGCGCGTTGGGCACAGTGCCGCGGTAGAGCGCATGTAGATTTCCGGCCGCGTCGATACTGGTTTCCATGTTGAGCGCATCGCCACAATGGCGTAGAGCGTCGTGTACCTGGTGCATCGGTGGCGAGAGAAACGTGCGGGTGATGCCGGTATCGCTTTCACTGAAGCGGCCCAGAGCTAGGCAGCGTTCGATGGCACGATTGGCCAAATCGGCAGGCCGCAGCATCCAGAGAGGATCGTTCAAAGTGGGTCCTTAGTTGAAAGAAAAGGGGCCTGCCGGCAGCGGGCGGGAACTGACTTTCACCATACCAGACTCAAACGGAACAGGCGAAACCGCGTGCTATACTCACCCTTCTGAACGCCCCGTACCAACACCTAACCGCTTCGCTCGAGCGTTACTTTGAATTCGAACGCCTCGGCACCAACTGGCGCACCGAAATCCTCGCCGGCCTGACGACGTTCATCGCGATGGCTTACATCGTGGTCGTCAACCCTTCCATTCTGAAAGACGCGGGAATGCCTTTCGCCGGAGTGGTAGCGGCCACTTGCCTGTCGGCCGCGTTTGGCTGCCTGTTGATGGGCATCTACGCCCGCTACCCGATTTCGCTCGCGCCCGGCATGGGGCTAAACGCGTACTTCACTTACACGGTGGTGAAGGGGATGG